>CAYNCW010000289.1:0-3927 GCA_964395635.1 uncultured Oscillospiraceae bacterium | reverse complement strand
CCCAAGTGCTGTTGTTATCGCTGACCGAAATAGGCACCAGTGTGTTTAGCACCTGTTTCTTTAAAATGGCATGAAGAGTAGTAACCGAAGTGGGTTGGTTGCTTTGGTAAACACCTTCTGTTACTGCAAGCATTTTGGGATCCATTACATCTTGGATTGCCATGCCTTCCAGAGATGTGTCTGGAAAATGGGCAAAGGTTTGATCCGGAGCCAGCAGCAAAATCATACCGGTATCAAATATTTTTTTATTCTCAGCAAAATGTGCTATAGTATCAATAGGTACATCAATGCCTACCATCCCCAAAAACTGTCCCGATTCGCTAAGAATAGGAGAGACACAGGTGGTAATGAGTATTTTTTGGCTACCTACCTCATACCAATACGGTGCGGTAACATAAGATTTTTTAGATTGTTTGGGAACCGAATACCAGGAACCGTCAGGGCCGGGATCATCGTACCCCTCCAGGATGGTGGTGCCTATTTTGTCATCCTCTTTATATACATATGGTACAAAGCGCCCTTTGGAATCGCTGTGCTTGGCACCGATATTTAAAGCGTCAAGATGGTCAAAGGCGTTAGGCTCAAAGCCAATACCAATTCCTACAATGGTATCATCTGCCATAAGGGTATTTTCCAAAAGATTTATGGCCTCCTCCCGCTTTATCCCCCCATCTGAAGCAATGGAATTGGCTATCGAGTAGGCAAGATCATCTGCAAGCTTAAGTTTAGTGACCATAAGGGACTGTATTTGGTTTGCGTAATTGTCGGTCAATTCATCGGTATAATCATTGGAGATTTTTGCGGAATCCATAACCGAAATAATCATCTGCACCACCGACAAAAACACCAGAGCTACAGTTACTACAATAGCAATAGGAGTGGCAATTTTTCGGTCAAGGCTTTTGGTTTTATGTAGCTTTTTCATATACACTCTCCTAAACATTGATGCCATTTAGAGAACTGAGTTTGCACAAAAGCTTATCCCAGAATGTTATGGGATCTAGTAGCTGTAGTGCAAATTATAGAAGATACTTAACCAAATTGTAGCATATCTTCTCTCAAATTACAAATATATTATACGCTTTTGGTTTTGAATAAATTTTTCTACATTTCAGTGCTGTAACCAAAGGTATGTATTCTTATCATAAGTCAGCGGCAGTATCCACAACTAGTCGTGGATACTGCCGCTGACAGATTGTTTGGAGAAAATGATTTTGCCAATTAACTCAGGTTATAAACCTGGAAAATTTGTTAGTGGCGATGTCTTGCTATGTAAAGCCTTATCCCAATCCCAATATATGCACTACTGTAGTAAATATAAAACAGACAGCCATGCCTATCACGGTGGGAATGGCTATAGCCAGTGCAGTCCACTTTATGCTGCCAGATTCCTTGCGTATGGTAAGACAGGTTGTGGAACATGGCCAGTGAATGAGGCAGAACAACATGGTAGACACTGCTGTTGTCCAAGTCCACCCGTTTGCAACCAGCAGGCTTTTCAGTGCAGACAGGCTTTCCATCTCCAGAATGCTTCCGGTGGACATATATGCCATGATCATAATGGGAACCACAATCTCGTTGGCGGGAAAACCCAGAATAAATGCCAGCAATATAACCCCATCCAGGCCAAGCAACCGAGCAAAGGGATCCAAGAAGGTGGCGCAGTGAGATAAAAGGCTAACGTCTCCTATCATAATGTTGGCAAACAGCCAGATGACCATTCCGGCAGGTGCTGCTATTGCAGCAGCACGACCCAATACAAAAAGGGTTCGATCGCATATGGAACGTAAAATCACCTTGCCTATCTGGGGTGTACGATAGGGGGGGAGCTCTAAAGTAAAGGAGGATGGCTCTCCCTTTAATAAACTGCCGGAGAGTATACGGGATACCCAAAAGGTAAGCAGTACACCCAAAAGGATTACGCCAGTCAGGATAACAGTGGAAAGAACCGTTTCAAAAACACCGCCAGCAAGCCCCACAAAGAACATGGAAATTATAGCAATTAGTGTTGGGAACACACCACCAGCCAAAGGGGAATGTTGCACCGGTTTACCTGTCTTTAGAAGCTGCCCACAAGTAAATGTAAAACATACCTTATTCACCATAAACAAAAATATGTAAATCCTTTCCGTCCCAAAGGATTGTTTGCACCAGCAGCTTGATTAGGGTTCGTTTTTCATAAATGGTTAATTGGTCAAAGCAGTTTTTAAGGCTGGAAAGCCCACTGGCTAGCATATCCACCTGCATTTCCTTATCGGTGAAAAGGCAGGCATCCTTTTCCAGATGGTTGCGCGCATTGTTTAATTCTGCAAGCTCTGCATCAAGGGCGGTAATTCGTGCATTCACCCGGTGTATGAATGGTTCACTCAAGCCTGTTTGAGTCAGTGAGGCTATTAGGGTATCCATATCCTCACCACACTTTTTAATCCTTGCATCCAGTGAAACAATAGGGTTTTCCTGCACTTGACCTTGTAAGTCACTTTTCAGTTTTTCCAGCAGCTTATAGATGCTGCAACTCTCGCGGGTGTACTTCATTAAATATGCGCACACCATGTCATCTGCTTGTTGACCATTTATGTTTTGAGAAGCGCACATCTGGCTGCCCCCCCGTAGTTTACTGTTGCAGATATAGTCAAACAAATCGGGATTTGCGCCTTTGCTCCGGCGGGGTTTTGCAAACAGTCTGCTTCCGCATTTTTCACAGAAGATAAGGCCGGAAAGCAAGGAATACCCGTTGTGCATTTTGGCGGGCTTTTTGCCGGTGGGGATGTTGTCTTCCAGCATTTTTTGTACGGTTACCCATTTTTGCCCAGACACACGTCCCCTGTGTTTGCCAATGGCAATTATCCATTTGTCTATGGATCTGCGGGGAGCATGTTTTTTCTTGTAGTCCCGCTTGTTGTAGGACAAAAGCCCCAATTTATCCGAACAGTCCTTCTCCTCAAAACACACATCCGCACCTGCTTGGGTAAAGTAGCCCAAAGCATCTCTGTCAGCTATACAATACACAGGGTTTTGCAGTATATCTTTAATGCCAAGTAAGGAATAGTGTTTGCCGCTACGGGATTTTATCCCTTGTTTTATCAAATACTTACTGACACCGGATATACTGCCAAGCTCCAGGAATTTTTCAAACAGTATATCAACAACTGTAAGTTCTTCAAGATTATCCTTTAGTTTGCAGGAGGTTTTCACCTTTCCGTCGATAAAGACTTCCTCAATTTTTTGGGAGGTATACCCTGTTGGCGTAGTGCCGCCCAGCCAGCGCCCGGTACGGGCAAGCATAAGCATATTGTCGCGGACGCGCTCAGCTATGGTTTCCCGTTCTAATTGGGCGAAAACCGAAGCTATGTACATCATGGCCTTACCCATTGGCTTTGACGTATCAAACTCCTCTTTTATACAGACAAAGGAAATGCTGCGGTTATTCAAATCTTCAATCAGCGCGGAAAAATCGCTGACATTGCGGCTGATACGATCAAGACGATAGCAAACCACATAATCAGGTGTTTTTTGCTTGATGTCATTAAGCATTTTTTGAAATTGTGGCCTTTGGGTATTCTTTGCCGAAAAGCCTTCATCCTCATACACTGTTATGTCAGATTCGGCTACGCCAGAAAACTTTGTATAAATGTACTGCCTGCACATTTCAAGCTGGTTTTCTATGCTCTCGCCTTTGCCGGTATAGACTGATTTTCGGCTGTAAATAAAAAATTGCATCTGGCAATTCACCATCCTTTTCGCACAGTCGTATAGGATTTTCTGTCTTTCGGGGCAAGTGAATTGCCCCTTCGACAAATGTAAACGCTGCGGCAGAGTTATATCTACATGCTGAATCACCCTGCGGAAATCCGCAGGGTGATTTTTATACCTTAGAATCTCTGCCTATTTGATGTTCCCCTGTACCTTAAGGTTTAAAAGGATTTT
>CAYNCW010000288.1:0-3934 GCA_964395635.1 uncultured Oscillospiraceae bacterium | reverse complement strand
TCCCATTTTTGGGGGGAGATGTTCCTGTGGCGCCGCTGCAACGTCCGGGAACTGCCATGGTGGGTAGCAGCGCCGCAAAAGCAATGGAGGGACGGTATGCGTGCTTGTTGGGCAACCACGGGGTTGTCACAGTGGGCGAGAGCATATCCCAAGCCTATTTGCGGGCAGAATATACAGAGGACGCAGCAAAGATATGCAACCACGCCATCCAAACCGGCGAGATAACCCTGATTTCGGAACAGTTGCAGCAAGAAATGCGAAAGCGTTAGTAATTTCATAGCATAGTTAAAAACAGGTGGCTATATGCTGCCTGTTTTTTTGTTTTATCAGGATGCTGCTGCAAAAGGTGAAAAGGCAGTTCTAAAATGGGACAAAGGGTAATAGAATGAACCAAAGCATTTATCAAGAGGTGAATCCCCCATGGATGTACAAAAAAATGCACAGCGGTTTGAACAAGCAGTTTGTGTATTGCCACCCAAAATAAAATCTGTACTCTTGTCCATCCCCACATCGGTGAAAGATACTGTGCAGGAGGTGCGACTGCGTGTGGGCAGGCCGATAACCCTATCCTGCCCGGGAAAAAGCTGGTTTTTGGACGCCAAGTCTCAGCTTCACAACGTCCCCAAGCACTGTTTTTTTGTAAATAGTGAGGATATAGCTCAAGCTGTGGCGGGAATGTGTGCCTACTCGGTACATACACACCAGCATGAACTGATCAATGGGTACATATCCCTGCGGGGAGGTCACCGTGCGGGTATCTGCGGCACAGCTGTAACCGACAGCCAAAGCATCACCGCAGTTCGGGAAATAACCTCCATCAACCTGCGGATTGCCAGAGAGATTAAAGGGGCGGCAACAGCCATAGTCCGGGATGTTTTGCGTGGTTCACTGTGTGGGCTACTAATAACCGGTGTTCCCTCCAGTGGGAAAACCACCATCCTGCGGGATCTTACCCGGCAGCTGGCATCCGGGGAGTTGGGACAGTTTGTCAGGGTTGCGGTGGTGGATGAGCGCTGTGAATTGGGCGCTGTTTACGAAGGGGTTCCCCAAAACGATTTGGGGATTAGTTGCGACATTTTGTCAGGCTACCCCAAGGGCAAAGGTATTTTAACCGCGGTGCGCACATTGTCCCCAGAAGTCATCGTCTGTGATGAGATAGGCTCTAGGGAAGAAGTAGACAGCATGTTGGACGGGCTTAACTGCGGTGTGAAAATTATTGCTGCTGCCCATGCACGCACATTGCAGGAGCTGATCTCCCGAGAGCAGATACGCCGGCTAATAAAACACGGCGCCTTTGAAAAGATTGTGCGCTTAGGGGATTCTAGTGCGCCGGGAAGTATAGTGGAATTTGTGGAGGTAGGTGAGCAATTCTTTGAAACTGATAGGACTGGCCAGCATTGTTCTATGCTGTACCATGACCGGGATGTACATGGCATCCGGCCTATCCGGTAAGGTGGTCATGATTGAAAACAGTATAGCGCTGTTGGGGATGCTTTACGATAGGCTAAAATACCTGCAGCCAACCACCAGCGCGCTAATAGAAGCGGCAGCCGGAATGGAACAGTTTTCCCGCACAGAGTTCCTCATACATTGTCGGGATGAGATGCGCCGAGGCATCCCCTTTCCGGAAGCATGGCGTAGCGGTATAGAGGAGCACGCAAAGCTGTTGGGTAAAGAACACGCCCAAGCACTGCTTCCCCTAGGGGGGACACTGGGCAGTACCGATTTGGAAAGCCAGCTCACAGCCATCGACTATACCCGGCAGTTGCTCAATAACCGCTTGGAAATAGCCAGGGATTACCGAGATAAGCACGCCAAGCTTTACAGATCTCTAGGGGCGCTTTGTGGTGTGGCCATTGCAATTATTTTATTCTAGCGGGTATAGGCGTAACTGCCCAAACCTATCGCAGTTGCCCTTATAAAAAGAAGAAAGTATAACGGGGGACAGAACTATGGGAGTGGACTTAATATTCCGGATAGCTGCCATCGGCATTATTGTTGCGGTGCTCAACCAGCTATTGGTGCGTTCCGGCAGAGAAGACCAGGCAATGATGACCACCCTGGCAGGGGTGATTGTGGTGCTGATGATGATGATAACCGAAATCAATACCCTGTTCGAGACAGTGAAAAACGTCTTTGGGTTGTATTAGCCATGGAGATTTTCACAATTATCGGAATTGGCCTGGTGTCGGCGGTTTTGGCGGTGGTTCTGCGCCAATATCGGCCGGAATACGCAATGCTGGTTTCTTTGGCAGCAGGTGTAGTTATTCTGGTGCTGGTATGTACAAGCATTACCCCAGTTGTGGAACAGATCAACAGTATCATAGATTTAGCCGACATTCCAGGAGAATATACCTCTATCTTATTTAAAGTCCTTGGGATATGCTTTGTAACCCAAATAGCCTGCGACACCTGTAAGGACGCGGGGAAAGTGCTATTTCCAGCAAAATCGAAATGGCAGGAAGACTGGCTGTGCTGCTTATTAGTCTGCCTTTATTTCAGCAGGTGCTTTCGGTGGTTTATTCACTGATTTTGTAATTGTTGGTATGCATTAGAGGGATATACAAAGTTTACTACAAAGCAAAGGGTTCTTTGCGGGAGGTGAAAAGTAAAGGTGAAAACCTTGTATTGTGGTGGGCTGGTGCTTCTACTGTGTATACTGCTCAATATTCATGCATTTGCAGCGGAAATACAGGATTTTGACATGCAGGAACAGTTGGATGCACTGGGAGCGGACGAGCTGATGCAGCAGGTTCCTCAGGGAGCCAGGGAACTCTTGGAAGAGGTGCAGCTGGACAACATTTCTCCGGAAACGCTGCTCAATCTCTCGCCCCGGGCATTTTTCAAAACCCTGTGGGAACTGTTGGTGCGCCAGGTAAAAACCCCTGTAGTGGTGCTGACCACAGTACTGGGCATCATCATTCTCTGTTCCCTGTTGGAGGGGTTTGGCACAGCGGTGGGAGAAAGTGCAGCCAATCCGGTGTTTACCACCGTATCGGTTTTGTGTATCCTCACATCCATTGCAGTGCCTATTTTGGACTGCATTATTCAAACCTCCGAAGCAGTGCGCCAAGCCTCTATGTTTATGCTCAGCTTTATTCCTATGTTTTCAGCTTCACTGATGGCGGCAGGTCAACCCATTACCGGAGCCACCTATAATATGTTTTTGTTCACCACCTGCCAGATAGTATCTCAGGTGGTTGCACAAACCTTAGTGCCTTTAATGGGGGTGTTTTTGGCGCTGTGCTTCACCGGTGCGGTGGTGCCCGCTATCAACATTTCCTCCGCTACATCCACCATCAAATCCGTTGTCAGCTGGGTTCTGGGGTTTATCAGCACAATATTCGTAGGGCTTTTGTCCATTCAAACTATGGTGGCCCAGAGTGCTGATTCGGTGAGCACCAGAGCAGCCAAGTTCCTGCTGGGCAGCTTTGTGCCAGTGGTTGGCAGTGCACTTTCCGAAGCGTACACAGCCGCCCAAGGGTGTCTGCGGTTGCTAAAAACCTCTTTAGGAGCTTATGGAATAATTGTGGCTGCACTAACTTTTTTGCCTATTTTGCTGCAAACAGTGATATGGCTGCTGCTGACCAACTTTGCGGTTATTGGCAGCGATATCTTAGGGGTGCCTAAGGTGTCATCCATACTGAAATCTTGCAGCAGTGTGCTTGGAATACTGATTGCGGTGATACTGAGCTATGTGCTGCTGATTATTGTGTCTACCACCGTTATTTTAGTGACCAGCGGCGGTTCGGTGTAGGCAGAGGGAGTGCAAAAATGACAGGAATTCAACAATGGGCATTTTCACTATGCCTGGCTATGGTTGCTTGTGGATTGTGTGGAATGCTGCTGCCAAAGTCCAACTTAGAAAAGATGTTTCGCATTACTGTAAGTGTATTTTTCCTTTGCTGTATGCTGTCCCCCTTTATATTGGGAA
>CAYNCW010000287.1:0-3960 GCA_964395635.1 uncultured Oscillospiraceae bacterium | reverse complement strand
TGCCCGGGACATGCTGACTATGTTAAAAACATGATCACAGGTGCTGCACAAATGGACGGCGCGATCCTTGTTGTTTCCGCTGCTGACGGCCCGATGCCGCAGACACGTGAGCACATCCTTCTGTCCCGTCAGGTTGGCGTTCCTTATATCGTTGTATATATGAACAAAGCTGACCAAGTTGACGATCCTGAGCTGCTTGAGCTGGTTGAGATGGAAATCCGCGAGCTCCTCAGCGAGTACCAATTCCCCGGCGACGATACTCCTATCGTTGTTGGTTCTGCTCTGCAAGCTCTGGAGAGCGCAAGCAAAGATGCATCCACCTCTGACTATGAGTCTATCATTAAGCTGATGGAAGCAGTTGACAGCTATATCCCCACCCCTGAAAGAAAAGCTGACCTGCCTTTCCTTATGCCTGTTGAGGACGTTTTCACCATTACTGGTCGTGGTACTGTTGCTACCGGTAGAGTTGAAAGAGGTCAAATTAAGACTGGTGACGAAGTTGAGATGGTTGGTCTGGCTGAAGAGTCCAGAAAGGTCGTTGTTACCGGTATCGAAATGTTCCGTAAAATCCTCGACTACGCTGAAGCAGGCGACAACGTTGGCGCACTGCTGCGTGGTGTTCAGAGAACTGACATTCAGCGCGGCCAGGTTCTTTGCAAACCCGGCTCCATCAAACCCCACACCAAATTCCGTGGTCAGGTTTACGTGCTGAAGCAGTCCGAAGGTGGACGTCACACCCCCTTCTTTGATAACTACCGTCCTCAGTTCTACTTCAGAACTACCGACGTTACCGGCGTAATCAAGCTGCCTGAAGGCGTTGAGATGTGTATGCCTGGCGACAACGTAGAGATGGATGTTGAGCTGATCACCCCCATCGCTATCGAAGAAGGTCTGCGCTTCGCTATCCGTGAAGGCGGCCGTACCGTTGGCTCTGGCGTTGTTATCAAGGTTAACGAGTAAGAATTAAGCGCTTATAGCGTATACCCCCGTCTGCTTACAGACGGGGGCTTTTATTATGTCTGGATCTATCTGTAAGCCACCTTGATTATCCGAAATTGCTAAAAAGGTATATAAGATGACCATAGGATCCCCCTATAAAATTGATGATTTGGCAATCACGCGTAAGTAAACACCATCAAGTCAAGGCGGCTTTATCTATTGTTGCAATGCGTTACAGGGCATGTTATACTTAGAAAACTTCAATACCTTTATGATATAGAGTATTTACAGCAATCATCAAAGGACACCCTTTCTGCTGCAATCGTGGACTGTGCAGAAGATAGGAAAAATCGCTGTCTACACAGTGTTTTGCTTATAGCATATGGGTTTACTATCTAGTGAAAGGAACAATAGTAATGGATATATTGGCAGCAAAGGCGGCTTTTATAGAAATCTACAACCGCCATATTCATCGGGAAGGCGCAGATAAGTTGCTAGAATACCTGGAATCCAAGTCCAGCGACTTTTTTACAGCTCCGGCCAGCCAGCGGTACCACGGTGCATATGAAGGTGGCCTTGTAGAACATAGTGTGAATGTATACAACTGCTTGGAAGCATACCTGGAGCGGGAACGGGTTCGTGAGCTATATAAAATGTGTTACGACCCAGAAAGCATCGCCATAGTAGCCCTCCTACACGATGTATGCAAAATCAACTGCTATAAGCAGGGATTTCGCAATGTAAAGGACGACAACGGAGTCTGGCAAAAGGTTCCCACCTATGAGTACGAGGATGCCATGCCTTATGGTCATGGGGAAAAATCTGTTTACATAGTGGGGGGATTCATCCGCCTGAGCAGGGAAGAAGCTTTTGCTATCCGTTACCATATGGGCTTTTCCGGCAACGAAGACAAACGCAATGTGGGTGATGCCCTAGAGCGTTTTCCCTTGGCCTTTGCACTGAATGTAGCGGATATGGAAGCTACCTATTTCCTTGAAGGAAAACACTAATTATCACCTCCTTTTAAGAATACTAGAGGATACAACCTACAGAGAAAAATACAAAAGCTATTGCTGGCAATTTAGTTCAATTGCCGGCAATAGCTTTTGTAGGAGTTTCCTCCCAATATACGCTTCAGGTAAATTGAATTGGGAAAAAACTGAGAAAAGCCTCTACTTAAGACCTATCCAGTATGGTATAACATAAGACACAGTCAGCATGATGAGAGATGCCCCCAACACCCCCAAACAGATGGCAGGCAACGAGCGCCGTATTTTCACCCCTAAAAATGCGGCAATTAAAGAGCCTGTCCAGGCACCGGTTCCAGGCAAGGGAATTGCCACAAACAAAAACAGTGCCAGCTGTATCCGCCGTGGATGCTGCTGCATCATAGCAGCCCCTTTGGAGTGGGCTTTGTCCTTAAATTTAGCAGCCATATTGCGAAAAGGCTTTAAAGTTTGTAAATAGTCCAATACTTTGCGGACAAACAGCAAAATAAAGGGGATAGGCAATATATTGCCTATAATGCAAATAAAAGCAGCTTGCTGCCATGGAACACCAAGCAAGGAGGCGGCAACCAAACCGCCCCGCAGCTCCAAAATAGGCAGCATAGAGATAATAAAGACCACAAGCTCAGAAGATAAGTACTGGTTTAAAAACCCGGTAACAGTTTCAGCCATGCAAACAATTCCTTTTCAGTTATCTTTGTAAGATATTATAACAGATTTTGGCTGAACTGCAAGTTAAACCCTGTACACTGGCATGTTTGTATCCCAATTTGCATAAAGATAGGGTAGATATTGTAAAGGGGGAACAGGGATGTCGGTAAAGTACGAAAATTTTTATCAGCCGCGTAATCCGCGTGCTGGCAGAAGAAGGGGAGAACCCAACAACGATACAGTTGTGGTTGCGCTGACCATTCAAATTTTAATATGCGGATTGCTGTTGTTAACAGCCAGCATCGCTAAAAAAGTGGACGAGACTGGGTATTCCAAGGTGAAAGCCCAATATATATCCATGACCACCGATATCTCACAGAATGGAAAGCTGGTGGCCATGGTGGAGGAATGGACCACCGAGAGCGATACTATCTTTACCACATTGGAAAGGTATATAACCAGTATCCTGCAAAGGTTTACCGGAAATGCGTCGCCCCAAGATACAGCCCAAGAATCCCAGGCACTGCCTCTGCCAGAGGCCACCCAACCACAGCAGGAGCAGTCAAACCAGCAGGCGACACCCTCCTTTCAGTTTAATTATTTAGAGCAGGAGCTGCCTGAAGCCGACCAGGAGACCATGGGTACCGGTGGAATGTATTTGGTGGATCCTGTGGATGTAAATACCATGGCTGCCCCAAAAGGAAGCACCTTTGCGGCGGTATTGCTGGGAGGAGCGGTGAAGCCCCCGGTAACCGGCCTGATAACCTCTCAATATGCGTATCGTGTGCATCCCATTAGTGGCAACGACGACTTTCACACCGGGATGGATATTGCAGCTGAAGAAGGCAGGAGTATTGTGGCTGCATTGCCGGGGGAGGTGGTGGAGGTGGGGGAATCCGATATTTACGGTAAATATATTGTGGTTAAGCACTCCATGAGCCTAAAAACTTTTTACGGGCACTGTTCGGAAATTTTGGCAAAGGAAGGTACAGCAGTTCGTCAGGGGGAACGAATTGCCAAGGTAGGGATGACCGGGATTGCAACAGGGCCTCATCTGCATTTTTCGGTAATCGCCAACGAGACCTTCACCGATCCGGTTTGGATATTGGGAGAAAACATCCAGGTGGTGGAATAAAATGTCCTTGCGGCTAACCTTTGGAACTCTGGAGGTGGAGTTCCGTTTTTGGTTTTTTGTGGTGGTTCTTTTATTTATTTTGTGTGGAAAAGAGATATTGGCTTTGTATATTGCCCTGCCCATAATCATTCATGAGGCGGGGCATCTTTGTGTTATGACCATACTGGGCATAAAAACCAATCGGATTGTGTTTACCCCCTTTAGTGTGGAGATAGTTCGTGGGGGTGG
>CAYNCW010000286.1:0-3980 GCA_964395635.1 uncultured Oscillospiraceae bacterium | reverse complement strand
AGGGTCCGTTCTCTATGCAAAATAAACAGCATGAAATGGTATAAACTAAGTAAAACCTAAGTGAAAACAATGAATAAGGCAAAAAAATACCTGTATCAGCGGCTATAAAAAGCGGCATGATACAGGTATTTTTTCATTACATGCTAGCAAAGTTTTTCTTGTGAATCGGCCCTAGTGGGAGATAATATAGTTTTGTCGAGATAAAACGAATAATAACCACCTGCATGGGTGCCATAATCACCGACTTTAGCACCCGAACCGGTAACAAGACCATATAGCCTTTTCCGGTTATCATCTGTAGCCAAAGGGTATCTAGGCACAGGTGCAATCCCAAAGAAATAATTAGTACTGCAGCAATAATGCGTCCCCAGCTTTTGTGGTTATGGAGCAAAGAGCCATATACCATGCCGGATAACGCTGCTGTAAGGGTAAACCCAGGGAAATATGCACCGATAGGGAAAAGGATTGCGCCAATAAAATCTCCCAACCCAGCTACGGTTCCAGCCCATAAGGGGCCATACAACATACCAGCAATGGCAATTGGGATAAATCCGAAACCAATCTTGACAATAGGAGTTGCAATAGAACAAAAACGGGATAATACAACCTCGATGGCAATAAGAATGGCAACCTGGGTGAGCTTAAGCAGAAAAGTCTTTTTCATGTACGTCTCTCCTTTGGCGAAATACGCCACCAAAAGAAGAAGGATTCTTCCGTGGCAGCGGATGCGGGTGTGGCAACGCGGGTTCTCCCTTCGTCCGGCAGCTACTTCCCATCTGCCGACACTTAACGCGCCACCCCTACTCTGACGGGGTCCTGGGTATTCAATTTTCAAGAAAAATCTATCTCTACATGCTATATACTATTTCATAAAAATATCTATAGCATGGCTAAGCTCGGTTATCTTATTCATCTCATTGTTTTGCACTGCATCCACAATACAGTGCTCAATATGATTTTGCAGCACCAGCTTGCCCACACCATTAATCGCTGAGCGCACAGCAGAAAGCTGAATTAAAACCTCATTGCAGTCCCTGTCCTCTGCCACCATACGTTTTATGGATTCTAAATGACCTATTACCCGAGAAATGCGATTCACAACTGCCTTGGTTTCCTCTTCGGTATGCACGTGTCCATAGTGAGTGTGTACATGGGAACCGTTGTCGCACATAAACTTATCCTCCTACCATAAATTGTTCATCACATTACATTTTTAGCATCATATATACCGGTAAGCTGGCCAGATACACCAAATCCTCAGCATTCATCCACTCAATGACCGATTCATCAAATAAAATGTTGCCGCTAGCAGGCATCTCTTCATCGCCTTGCCAAATCACATAGGTAACCGGTGTATAGGGCAACACCTGCAAGGTAAACGACATATCTCCCAAATTTGCTTTGGTTCCGCCCAGCTTAAGCCCACATTCTAAAAATGCGTCCAGCCGATGTTGAAACGCCTTTACCATAGGATTGGTGCCCCGTTTTACAAAATTATCGTTGTAAATAGCGGCCCCTGGTACCTGTTTATAATTTATGTAGCGGTTTCTAAGCTGTTTTGGTCCTTGGCTTAAAAGATAGTGGTGCCAGATAATTTGTTCTGGCTCACTGCCCTGGTCCAACCTCACATGCTTGTTTAGCCATGGTATTTCAAAGGTTTCGCCATTCCAGACTACACCTGTATTCGCAACAATATCAAGGGGATTTTTGTTTTGTAACTCTAACTTTGCCAACCGCAAAGCTTCTTCATAGCCCACGTTACTCATACCGTTTACCTTTCCGCCTTATTTTTCACTTGGGGTTTCTAAACCCAATTACCACACACAACAACAGTTTCAGCGGCATTCTTGCTCCAAGCATCCGCCTTTACATATTGGCATGCTTCGGCACTCACCGCATTGCCGCCAATGGTTACCTTAACCTTGTTTCGCAGCCCGGCTTTATCCAAAGCTTCCACTGTACGTTTCATAGATTCTATAGACAAAGTCATGACACCAGATAAAGCAACAATATCTGGAGAATGTTCGCGAATTGCCTCAATAAAAGCATCTGGCGGCTGGTCAATGCCCAAATCAATCACCATAAAACCGGCAGCTTCTATCATAGTAGAAAAAATATTTTTACCTATATCGTGGATATCCCCCTCAACAGTCCCCAGCACAATTTTCCCCCTTGTACTGGTGTTTTCATCCCCCAAAAGTGGTTTTAACCTGTCGATACAGGTGGTTAGCAGTTCACCCGCAAAAATTAGGTCGCCAACAAAGTACTCTCCTTTTTCGTAATTTTCACCCACAATTTCCATACCTTGCTGACAAGCCGCCACAATTTCCTGGGTTTGCTGTTTGTTGGGGCCCCGCGCAATTAATTGATTGAGTTGTTCGCTAACCAAGTCTTCGTCCAAATTTCCCAAGGCTTGTTTTAACACTGTTAATTCAACCATTTTTGACTCTCCTTACACCACAAATTTGTCAAGCTCCCTTCCCCCTGAATCCCTTCTTAATTGGATCCTACCGATCCAAACATACCTTTACGGTATGCTTTTAAAAAATCTCTACAGTGACGATCCTTACCCAGCAAAGCATTTGCTGCATATAGCGCTGCGCGCATATCGTCAGAAAGTAGATTGAGAATAGCGCTGTCCATTCCAGTGTTCATAGCCATTATCATAAATTGTTGGTTGACAAGGTTTCGGCAAGGCATACCATAAGAGATATTGCTAACCCCAGATGTAATATGTACTGCAGGAAATCTCTCTTTTATAAGAGAGGCTGCTTCCATAAAGCATAACAAAGTGTTGTTGGCTGTGCTTAGAGTTGTGACCAAAGGATCAATCAAGATTCTATCATGATCAATACCATAACCATTGGCTTTTTCCACAATCTTCGTTGCGCATTGCAGCCTTACAGAAGGATATGCAGAAATTCCTTTTTCATCACAAGCTAGGCCAATAATTTTCCAGGAACTACCTGCCACCTCTTTGAATATTGTATCACATTTTTTATCGTCTGCGTTAACAGAATTGATAATTCCTGGAATTTTTATAAAGGGGAGCAGTTCCAAAATAAGAGAGCAGTTTATACTATCAATGCATAGAGGTGTATCAACAACCTCTTGAACAGTGTGAATAAGCCATAGCAAGGAATCCTTTTCTGTAGATGGATTGGTTCCTGCACAGATATCCAAATAGTTAGCCCCGTATTGGGTTTGCATTATAGCAAGCTGTTGTATATATGCCCTATCGCGTTTTGCAATGGCTGTGGCAGTTTTAGGGATAGAATCGTTTATGCTTTCTCCAATTAATATCATAAGGCTTCCTCATAGCGATACAAGTTATTGCTCGTTATCCATGTTACTGCGTCTTGCTGTCAGTTCATCCATCCTAATCATAGCAAGCTCGTTTTTCTGTTTTTCCAAATTTTCAGCCATGTGCTCTAAAAAACGGAGGAACAGCAGCTTTTCTTCCTGCCGAAACCCTGCCAGGTTGCGTTCGTTTAAAAAGCGTATTACCGCATTCATTCTCTTACTGGCACGTCTGCCCTTGTTTGTAAGGTAAACCTTGCAGGTGCGATGGTCGTCGTCGCTTTTGATACGGATAAGCAAATTTGCTTTTTCCATGCGATTTATCATGGTTGTAAGAGAAGGAGCCTTAACATTGAGTTGTCGTGCCAAATCGGTTTGTCGCTGTCCGTCGTTTTGGCTGAGAAGCATTAATAATGTAGATTGTCCACTGCTGATGCCAAAGGGTTGTATCATTTTATCAATATTCTGTTTATGTAAACTTAGGAGGGCCGGAAGCAGAAGCGCAACCGATGTTGCCACCGAGTTTGGCAGGTCTTCACTTTGGGTTGGTTTCATTATACTCGTCTCCAATATAATATTAGCATACTAACTATTCATCATTATAGCCTATAATACCAATAAAAACAATAAATTTTTACAATTTAACGAAAATATACTTTTACAACAACAAAAACACGTGC
>CAYNCW010000285.1:0-3981 GCA_964395635.1 uncultured Oscillospiraceae bacterium | reverse complement strand
CACTGTGTACAGCCATCATCTCGTTCTGATTTGCGCCCACTTGGAAGTAAAAAGTTTTTATACCCTTGAGTGGGTTATTTGGCTCATGCTCAGGTCCGGGTTTGGGTCCTGGCCGTGGACCAGGTTTGGGTCCTGGCCCTGGTCCGGGTGGCTGGTATGGAGTCCACATTGGTGGGTTGGAATAGTGACGCGAGCCACCTGCTGCAACGGTTACATCGTTTCCAAACGTATTTTTTACAGATGCCGCGCTTCTGCTAAGATCAAACAAATTTACGTTTGCTCCGGCACTATCGCTCACCACATCTGCTTCAGACAAGTTATCGTTTATCAAAGCGCCTTGCCCAGAACCAATATTACCAGCTAGAGTGCGCACGAAATCAAAAATTCCGGGTGCTGTGCCAGCCACAATCATAGATTCAAAAGCAGCCAGATTACTCAATCCGGTGTATTGCGTGATTGTGTCATCCAAAGATTTGCCGCCAATCAGTTCACCCAATATGGAATTGACACCCTCTCTGATGGTGCTTGCATCCACAGAACCTTCGCCAGCTGCCAAATAGCCTAGGTACATCACGGCTAAATATCCGGTTTTATAGATGGAGCTGGAATCGCCCACATTCAGCCTAGAAAGTACTTGCCTAATATCCGTATCCGAGCTGCTTGCTGTAATAGCAGGAGAACCTACATTGTTATTCAGCCAGCCATTGTGCCCGCCCCCGGCCTGTGCCATGCCTTCTTTAAACCATAGCGGAAACTGATCTGCCCCTCCCATACCTTGCGTTAAAGTGGTAGACATAAACAGATGCATCATTTCATGCGCAATCAAAGATTCTAGTTCGCTTCTGTATTCCGGCTTCAGTTGCTTGGTTGCCGCATCAAAGTAAAATCTGTCCACATTCACACGTAAAGAAAGACTTAGCTCGTTTGTACCTGTGTTGAACATAAATGCATAAGATGCATCCTCGCCCGGGGCACTGTTGGAATAAAGCTCCAACCCCAAACCAATACTAGCGTCACTTAAAAAATCGAAACAAGAAAACTGCCTTAAATATTAGTTAACAACATTTGGAACAATTACATCCGCCAGTTCATTCCGCAAAGGCAGCCAATCATTTGACGCTTTTACAGCAGAACCTCCGGGAAGCCATCCAAGCCCCGTGTTGGATGGTGTTTGCACAGCGGTAATGCCCGCAGGAGCATTCGTTGGCGCAATGTCCATAAAACCGCCCAGATCGGCAGACAGCATGCCTCCTGCAGCGCCTAAGCTACCGCCACCTGCTGTTGAGAGCTGTTCGGTCTGGTAATCGTTCAAAAGTTTCATGCCATTGAAATTGGTGGTCATGGCTATTTGGTTCAGTTCTTCTTTTAGCTGCGTAAACTCCGCTTGCAAATTATTGCGGTCAAGCGTTGCGTTTATGCCATTTGCAGACTGCACCGCCAGCTCTTTCATACGCTGCAAAATGGCATGCGTTTCCTGCATGCCGCCTTCCGCTGTTTGTATCAGGCTCACAGCGTCCGTGCTGTTCCTGGCAGCTTGCCTTAGACCTCGAATTTGCGCCCGCATCTTTTCGGAAATCGCCAAACCAGCCGCATCATCTGCCGCTGAATTGATACGATAGCCTGAACTGATACGTTCCGCAGCTTTTTGAGTTTTTTGATTGCCTATGCCAAATTGTCTTGTGGTGTAGGAAGCCAAAATATTATTCTGAATTCTCATGCAAAATCCCGACTCTATTTATTTCTTGCCGTCAATCCCAAAGACCCTTCTCTTCCAGATGAAGAAGTCTGTTGCAAACCGGGCATGGCATACGTTCCTTACTATAAAGTTGCACTTCTGCACCGCACTCTTTGCAGGGCGCTTTCAGTGTAAAACAGTCTCCGTCTTTCAGCGTTACATGCAGCACAGGCAACGCAATAATGGTATTGCACTTGGCACAATACCCGGGCTCATACTCCAACAAAAAACTTTGCAACTGCCCATTTTCCTTCGCCTGCCGGTACTGAATTAGATGCTCGTCTTGAAATGTATGGTATACCATCCCCTCGCGTACAGAAGAAAATCCGCCACCCAAGTATAAGGTGTTTTCATAGCCGCAGTCACAAAAAGCTCTGGTTATTGAACCCATGATACCCCTCTTGTCATTATCATTCACACTTAATTAAGTAGACATATATATATGTATCATATAAAAATTGACTACTAAATGTCAAGCATTTTACTAAAACTTCTCAAAAAGTGGCGTATTATACCGTATTTGCACGCAAAAAAATACTATATAATTCATACAAAAAACCACCTGCAAAGTAAGTGAATCATGATTTTTATGGTTACAACAGCAGTTTATTGTTTTCATTCTTTATTTTGAGGTAGTTTTGAGGTTGGTTGATTATAATAACAAATATAAGATAACAAATAAAAAGTTAACATAAATAAAATTCTGCCACTGCAAGCAGGTATCTGCAGGAGGCAGTCCAAAAAAATCGCTTAGGCGTTAACATATACAATAAAATATTTGGAGGTACTGCTTATGGAATACGTTTAACACCCCCAATGCAAAATGTGCGTTGGGGGTGTTTGTGTTTCGAAAGATGCCTATGCTAACAATAAACAAAGAACCTCGGTTTCCTAAAATCGAAACTGAGGTTCTTTGACAATCTGAAAGAAGCCAAAGGCATCTTTTGTTTTCTATTATTGAATTTTCATATTACGCTTTGCCTTCGCAGCCCAGCACAGTTTTTATTTTGTGAGCAACCATTTCTTTAATAGCATCACGTGCAGGTGCAAGGTACTGCCTTGGGTCAAAATCGCCAGGATGTTTTGCAAAATGCTCCCGAATTGTGGCAGTCATTGCCAGCCGCAGGTCGGAATCTATGTTTATTTTGCATACAGCGCTTTTGGCAGCCTGACGCAGCATTTCTTCGGGCACGCCCTGTGCGCCAGGCATGCTGCCGCCGTATTCATTAATCATTTTCACGAATTTGGGAACTACCGAAGATGCGCCATGCAACACAATGGGGAAGCCGGGCAACATTTTCGTTACTTCATCCAGTATGTCGAAACGAAGCTCGGGCTCACCTTGGAATTTAAATGCACCATGGCTGGTACCTATGGCAATGGCCAGACTGTCCACACCTGTTTTCTCGGCAAATTCCTGCACTTCTTCGGGCTTGGTGTAGGAAGAATCTTCAGCAGATACCTTTATATCATCCTCCACGCCAGCCAAACGTCCCAATTCACCTTCTACCACCACGCCGTGGTCGTGCGCGTATTTCACCACTTTGCTGGTCAGTTTTATATTTTCTTCAAACGAAAGATGAGAACCATCTATCATAACAGAAGTAAAACCGCCGTCTATGCAGGAAACGCAAGTTTCATAGCTATCGCCATGATCCAAATGCAGGCAAATGGGCAGGCCTGTTTCCTCCAGTGCGGCATCTACCAATTTACGCAAATACACAGGATTTGCATAGTTGCGAGCACCCTTGGATACCTGCAAAATCAACGGTGCGTTCAAATCCTTCGCCGCCTCCGTAATTCCCTGTATAATTTCCATGTTATTCACATTGAATGCACCTATTGCGTATCCTCCCGCATAGGCTTTTTTAAACATTTCTGTCGTTGTTACCAATGGCATAGTGTTACCCTCCTTTAATGCCGGTATTTTATACACATTTAGTATACCCCCAAGCAAGTGCATTGACAACACAAATGTTTGGAAATATCAAATAATGTGCATTTTGTACAAAAGAAACTCTATATATAGAATTACTGAAAATGTGGTATAACTGGTTGCAAATACCCCTTAAATAAAATATAATGGACGTGTATAGAAAAATATTAAACTTGAAGGAGTAATTAATTATGGCAGTAAAAGTTGGTATCAACGGTTTTGGACGAATTGGCAGGCTGGTGTATCGCGCCTCCGTGAACAATCCTAACATTGAAGTGGTAGGAATTAACGATCCCTTCATCGATCCTCC
>CAYNCW010000284.1:0-3989 GCA_964395635.1 uncultured Oscillospiraceae bacterium | reverse complement strand
CTCATCACCCGTACTCACGGTGGAGCTATCTCTAAAAGTAAGGTTAGCTTGGAGCCCTTACCCCTGGACAAACAGTCCCAGATGACCCAACAAAAAGATGCCATTGCCCGCAAAGCTGCAGAGCTTGTGGATGATGGCGATAGCATTGCCATCTGCACCGGCACCACCACCTTTGCTTTTGCCAAACAGTTGCTATCCAAAAAAAAGCTTACCGTTGTGCTCAACGACATCCGCATAGCAGCCTATCTGGAAGAAAACACTGAGTTTACCCTGTTTATGTTGGGAGGAATTCTGCGCAAGGGATTCCATTATGTAAACACCACCGGAAGTCCCCTGCCCAATATCAGCATAGACAAGGTCTTCTTTACCTGCAACAGCCTAAACAATGAGATGGGCGCTACCGTTCCGGATTTTCACCTAGCCACCAATATTGCCAATATTGTAAGTCTTGCATCCGAAACGATTCTGCTTTGTGACAGCAGCAAGGTGGGCAACGTTACCTTTGCTCAAATAGTCCCACTTCATAAAATTGGCACCATTATAATCGATAGCGATGCAGACCCGGCAGACCTACAGGAACTGCAAGCCGGTGACTGTAGCCAGATTGTAATAGCGCCGATGAAATAAAGGAGAGTATATTATGACCACACAGGAGATTCTCAGCCATATCGACCATACCCAGCTAAAAGCCTTTGCCACCTGGGAAGATATGCAAAAACTCTGCGATGAAGCTGTAGCCAACAAAACCGCTTCGGTTTGTATCCCCCCCTGTTACATCCAGAAGATCAAAGAAACCTACAAAGATACCCTCAACATCTGCACTGTCATTGGTTTCCCCTTGGGGTACAGCGTCACCGCTGCCAAGGTTGCCGAGGCAAAACAGGCTTTGGCCGACGGGGCAAAGGAAATTGACATGGTGGTGAATATCACCCAGATTAAAAACGGCGAGTTTGATAAGGTGGCAACAGATATCTGTGCAGTGCGAGAAGCCACCAAAGGTGCCGTCTTAAAGGTGATTATCGAAACCTGCTACCTTACCGATGACGAAAAAATTCGCCTTTGCCAGATAGTTACCCAAGCCCAGGCAGACTATATCAAAACCTCCACCGGTTTTGGCACCGGCGGTGCCACTATGGAGGATGTCAAGCTGTTTAAACAGCACATTGGGCCCAATGTAAAAATCAAAGCTGCCGGAGGGGTAAAAACCCGTGAGGATCTAGAAGCATTTTTGGCTGAAGGCTGTGACCGTATCGGCACCAGCTCTGCCGTAACCATCCTCAACGAAGGAGCAGCCCAAAGCGGATCATACTAGGCACAAAACAAAAGCTCCGGAATCAGGTTACCCAACCCTGTTCCGGAGCTTTTTGTACTTACACTATAGTTTTTTATCCAAATGCTGTTGTATCATTTGTGCCATCTCCCGCAGGGATAATCTGCTCTCTTTCAGCGCCACGCCAACAATGGAAAAATCATGAAACATATCTCGCCACACCCTGCAGCTAATATTCACCCCAGCCGCATGCGCCACATCAGAAAACGCAATACAGTCATCACAAAGTGGCTCACTCTCTCCCACGTGGATAAGGATTGGCGGGAACCCGGCTAAATCGCCAAATTTAGGAGAGATGGTAGGCATGCTGCGTTCATGGCTGCCGGCATACAAGGTGAAAACGTCCTGTTCTGTGCCATTGTGCATCGTAAAGAGAAGATCCGATTGAGAGCGCCACAAAGCGCTACCCGGTGTAAGATCCGGTACCGGGGAAGCACAAACAATCGCCCCCGGCATCCTGCGATTTTCTATCTTAAGCTTATAAGTAAGGCACAGCGCCAAGTTGCCCCCAGCGGAATCACCCATAAAGGCAATATTACCTGGCAAAAAGCCGCTGTCCAGCAACCCACAATACACCTTGTAGCAATCCTCTAGCCCGGCAGGATACGGATGCTCCGGTGCCAATCGGTAATCCACTACCAACACCGAATACTCGGTGAGCTCCGCCAACAGTACGCCCACCGGGCGGGCGGTATCCAAATTGCCTGTGGCCCAGCTTCCACCGTGGATATACACAACCACCTTTTCCCGTTTGGCCCCTTTTTTACGGATCCATTCACAGGGTATATCATAAACAAGCACCGATTCTATCAAAACATTATGGGGAACAGGGCGCACCTCGGCCAGCTTTTGCTTGGCCAGCCGGTTTTCCTCAATTGTCTTTCCACGGAGTACAGTCAGGTTTTTTTCTTCGGCCATTTTAAACAATCGGCTTGTTGGCCCCGGTTTACCGTCCCAATAGGAAATGTATGGCTTTTGCATACCCTTCTCCCCTTGTTTTAATCTGATGATAGCTAGTATACCACAATCAACTTGATTGTTCCAGTATTTGGTATACTACCTTGGAAAATCTAGTATGAAAATTCAGCCGCAAAATACGGGAAATTTCATCTGTTTTTTCCTTGATTTTTGTCGCTTAAATCGGGTAAAACTAGTATTGTAACACTTATCCATATCAAAAAGTATCAAATTTGTTTTTTCACTTTTATTTTGTGCTTTTTGTGATATAATAGGAGTGTTAATATTTAGGACACACATGTGCCTGTGCAAGGGGAGTACAACATATTGGAAAAATTTATAGTTGAAGGAGGCGTCCGGCTGGCTGGTGAAGTTACCATTGGCGGTGCAAAAAACGCTGCGGTAGCCATTATTCCGGCAACCATCCTGGCCAAGGGACGCTGTGTTATAGAGAACATTCCAAACATAAGCGATGTGGGCATTTTGTTAAAAATGCTTTCCGAAATGGGCGCATCGGTTCAATATATCAATAAGACCACCGTTGAAATAGACACCACCCACCTGGACAATCCCACCGTTTCCTATGAGCTGGCGCGGCATTTGCGAGCCTCTTACTACTCCCTTGGTGCATTGCTTGGCAGATGCGGAGAGGCCAGCGTTTCTATGCCTGGGGGGTGCCATTTTGGCGTTCGCCCTATCGACCAGCATATAAAGGGATTTGAGAGCCTGGGGGTGGATGTATCCATCGACCACGGTATGATCAATGCCAAAGTACAAAAGCATCTCACCGGTGCACACATTTACTTTGATGTGGTTTCGGTGGGGGCAACCATCAATGTTATGCTGGCATCAGTGCGTGCCAAGGGCTTGACCATCTTGGAGAATGCAGCCAAAGAGCCCCATATCGTTGACCTTGCCAACTTCCTCAACACCATGGGGGCAGATGTGCGGGGCGCTGGTACCGATGTCATCAAGATCCACGGTGTGGATATTATGCGTGGTGCCAACTACTCCATCATTCCCGACCAGATAGAAGCAGGCACTTATATGATTGCTGCAGCTGCTACCGGCGGAGATGTTTTAATTAAAAACGTCATCCCCAAGCATATGGAGTCGGTAACCAACAAGCTGATCAAGGCTGGGGTTGAGGTGGAGGAATATGACGACAGCATTCGGGTTTTCCGCAATGGGCCGCTGCTTGCCACCACCATTAAAACCATGCCCCATCCCGGGTTCCCCACCGATATGCAGCCCCAGTTTACCGCTATGCTTACCTTGGCGGAAGGGACAAGCGTGGTAACCGAAGGCGTGTGGGATAATCGATTCCGTTATGTGGATGAACTGTGCCGTTTTGGCGCAAATATTCAGGTAGATGGTAAGGTTGCGGTGATTCAAGGTGTGCCCCGCCTCACCGGTGCTCCGGTAAAGGCCACCGATCTACGGGCAGGCGCCGCACTGCTGATTGCTGGATTTACTGCTTCAGGCACCACCGAAATCGAGGATATTTACCACATCGAGCGAGGCTATGAGGATGTGCTGGACAAATTCAATCGTTTAGGCGCTTGTATTCGCCGCATTGATGTACCGGATGTGGAAATTCCTGCTGCACTGTAATGTTTGTTTTATTGCAATTATGGCCTGAATTTTATTCGGGCCTATTTCCATTTTTAGAAACCATTTTACAAGGACAAGAAAGGGCGTT
>CAYNCW010000283.1:0-4003 GCA_964395635.1 uncultured Oscillospiraceae bacterium | reverse complement strand
GTGACCTCAAAGCCAACAAGGGCGAACGGTTTTCCATCAAACAGCTAGAGCGCACCAAAAAGAGTATCCAGCTAAAACTTGATAAACTCAACGACCAAAGCCGCAAGGACGATGTTGTCACCTTTGAGGAACTTGGTGTTGACCGGCTATTCATTGACGAGAGCCATTTTTACAAAAATCTATTCCTGTTCACCAAAATGCGCAACGTGGGCGGTATTGCACAGACCGAAGCGCAAAAATCCAGCGACCTCTTTATGAAGTGCCGTTATCTGGACGAGCTGACAGGCTGCAAAGGGATTATTTTTGCAACGGGTACACCGATTTCCAACAGCATGGTGGAGCTGTATACCGTGCAGCGCTATCTGCAATATGAAACCTTGCAGCAACACGGCTTACAGCACTTCGACGCATGGGCTTCTACCTTTGGCGAAACGGTGACGGCCATCGAGCTTTCGCCGGAGGGAACCGGCTACCGGGCAAAAACACGCTTTGCAAAATTCTTTAACCTACCCGAACTCATGGCTATGTTCAAGGATGTGGCAGACATTCAAACAGCGGATACGCTTAATCTGCCGGTTCCTACGGCTAACTATCACAATGTTGTTATCAAACCGTCCGAAATACAAAGTGAGATGGTGGCACAGCTTTCTGAACGAGCCGACCGGGTACGCAATCGAATGGTTGAGCCTTTCGAGGACAATATGCTGCTCATCACCAACGATGGACGCAAGCTGGCACTGGATCAGCGGCTGATGAATGATCTGCTACCCGATGAGCCAGAGGGCAAGGTGTCCGCTTGTGCCAACAATGTGTATGAAATCTGGCAGAACAACGCCGATAAACAGCTGACGCAGCTGGTGTTTTGCGACCTTTCCACCCCCAAAAATGATGGGAAATTCAATATCTATTCTGACGTACGGGACAAACTTATCGCCAAAGGCATTCCTGCCGAACAGATTGCCTTTATCCATGATGCGGACACCGAAACCAAGAAAAAAGAGCTGTTTGCCAAGGTGCGCAAGGGACAGATTCGGGTACTCATTGGTTCAACTCAGAAGATGGGGGCCGGGACAAACGTGCAAGACAGGCTGAAAGCCTTGCATGATTTAGATTGCCCGTGGCGGCCAAGTGACCTCACACAGCGCAGTGGGCGCATTGTTCGGCAGGGAAACCAAAACGAGGAGGTTGATATTTTTCGCTATGTGACCGAGCAGACATTTGATGCGTATCTCTATCAGCTTGTAGAAAACAAGCAAAAATTCATAGCGCAGATTATGACCTCGAAATCGCCGGTGCGCTCCGCAGAAGATGTGGACGAAACGGCGCTTTCTTATGCCGAAATCAAGGCGCTGGCCACCGGCAACCCGCATATCAAGGAAAAAATGGATTTGGACATTGGAGTGGCCCGTCTGAATATGCTCAAATCCAGCTTTTTAAGCCAGAAATACGCACTGGAGGATTATTTAATCAAGCATCTTCCCGCCGAGATTAAGCGGCTTACCGAGCGTGTCGCCGGTCACAAGGCCGACATTGCACGGCTGGAGGCCAACACACCGGCCACTAAAGACATTTTTCCTCAGATGGTTGTTCGTGGTGTTACCTACGCCGAAAAGGACAAAGCAGGCGCTGCGCTGATTGAAGCCTGCAAAAGCATGACCAGCCCCGAAGCGGTGAGCATTGGGCAGTATCGCGGGTTTGAGATGGAGCTGTCCTTCGATACCTTCAACAAGGTGTACCGAGTGACCCTCATCGGGGAGTTGAGCCACACTGTTGACCTTGGTAGTGATGTTTTTGGCAACATTACTCGCCTTGACAATGCGCTTTCCAGCCTGCCGGTAAAGCTGCAAGCTTGCGAGGAACAGCTTGAAACGGCTCATTCGCAGGTGGAAACAGCTAAAATTGAGGTGCAAAAGCCATTCCCACAGGAAGAAGAACTAAAGCAAAAATCCGCACGGCTTGCGGAACTGAACGCACTGCTCAACATGGACGAGAAATCAAATGAGATTCTTGATGATGTTGCACCGGCAGAGCATGAAGAACCAAGAAAAGTTGTGGGATTAGAAAGGTAGGATTGTATGAAGCAAAAATTAATGGATGCTCTGTATGCAAAAATGGAGCGAGAGCAGGAAGCTTTTGTTGCTGAGCTGGAAGCATCCACACCCAAAAATGCCCTTGACAACGCCTATGAGAAAGTAATTCGGGACGATCTTCTCATGTGCATGGAAACCATCGAGCTTTCTAAGTCGCAAATAATGGCACTGCTTACGCTGGAAAATCCACTTGCATCCATTTATGCTGAATGGTTGGATAACGATTGTTCTCATATGGATATGCTCAGAGATACCATTGAGGACAGTGCAAATATTCATGCCAAAGCGCAGGGTTTACTTCCAATACAAACATCGCGGGGGGAGCACTGATGCCCTACATCGACCCGGAGATTATCGCGCAAGCCAAACGCATGGATTTACTCACCTATCTGCAAAGTTACTCGCCGGATGAATTGGTTCGCGTTTCGGGCGACACCTACTGCACCCGCTCGCATGACAGTCTAAAAATCTCCAACGGAAAGTGGTGCTGGTTCTCACACGGAATCGGCGGCAGCACGGCCCTCGACTATCTGATAAAGGTCGAGGGCCTTCACTTTACCGAAGCGGTGGAGGCCATTATGGGGCGGGTAGCTGTGTTGCCGCCAGTAGCCGCACCAGTACAAAGTTTGCAGCCCAAAAAGCTGGAGCTGCCTACCCCTGCTGACAATACCAAGCGTGTGACAGCCTATCTTCAAAAGCGCGGAATTGACCCGGAACTGATAGCCTTTTGTATTTACTCCGGGCGCATCTATGAGGGCCGGGATTATTACAATGTTGTATTTGTCGGGCATGACGGCGAGGGTGCAGCCAAATATGCCAGTGTGCGCGGCACCGGCGAAAAGAGCTTCAAGGGTGATTGCAGCGGCAGCGACAAGCGATATTCCTTTTGCCTTCCTGCCACAGAAGAATCTGCAACGGTGCATCTATTTGAAAGCCCGATTGATTTGCTTTCTTTTGCGACACTTCTAAAAATGCACAGCAGGAACTTTCGTGCGGAGCATTTGTTGTCGCTATCGGGTGTGTATCAGCCGAGGAAAGAAATTCAAAACAGCAAGCTTCCGATGGCGCTCACGCAGTTTTTGAAAGACCATCCCGATATTGACAGGGTTGTGCTTCGGCTGGACAGCGACCCGGTGGGACTGCTTGCAGCACAGGCCATTGCCGTTGCTCTGCCTACTACCTACAAGGTTGAAAGCCGCCCGCCCCCCAGCGGAAAGGACTACAACGATTATCTTTGCTCTGTGCTGGAGCAGCGAAAGGCTTCCCAAAAGGAGCAGGAGCGTTAGCATCTTTTTTCGGCTGGTACTCCCTAATTACGAGCGCACGAGAAAATGCACTATGCCAGCAAGCATCGCCAATGGTCACCCATTGGCAGCTTGTTAGGTGGCTGCGCCCCCTAAAACCCCTACAAATGAAAAGGAGGAATCATTATGTACAACAAAAATAAAGCAGATGAAATCATTCTGCTCTGCACCACAATTATCAACACAGTCAGAGCCTACGAGGAACAAGGCTATAAGGTGCATTTTGATTACGACAGGGCAGCAAAGCTTTTATCAGAAACAACCGCACATATCATTGATACCGCACGATGCCCCCGGCCCGACAATCTTCCGTCTGATATGCCTTGGAGTGAGCGGCTCTATGATGGGACGGAATTTGATCCATATACCTACGATGGTTCCATGAGTGTCCCGGATTTTGAGAAAGCGAGTACCACCCACCATAGAAGTCAACAAAAAACGCGCCATGATATGGAGCGATAAACATTGAGAGGATGGTTTATATGAGAAAAAGAAACAACCGGGTGCAGGTTCGTCTGGATAAGGATGAATACCAGCATTTCATCAAGCGCGTAAAGAAATCCGGCGTTTCGCAAGAGGTGTATCTTCGTCACCTCATAAACGGCCTTG
>CAYNCW010000282.1:0-4020 GCA_964395635.1 uncultured Oscillospiraceae bacterium | reverse complement strand
CTGGGTATAAATCCCAGACCGACGGTATAGTCCGGATGAAAGAAGCAGAGTTTGTATTTTGTACATACTCACGTCCCCGATCACAGTATTCGGGGGCGTTTTTTTGTGCAAATTACAAAGGAACAACCAGCAGGCTGCCAGCAAACTACTTTTAGGAGGCTGTTTAGTATGTCTGGAAAAACTTCAGTTATCAGCAAGGGGAACGGCAGGGTAGATGTTCGCAAGCTTACAACCATGGCAATGTTGGCTGCAATTGGTGTAATGTTGGTGGCATTTATCGAAGTGCCAATTATTCCCGCCGCACCCTTTCTCAAGTACGATCCGGCAGATGTCCCTATTCTAATCGGAACCTTGGTTTACGGTCCGGTTGCAGGGCTGATTTTAACGGTGGTTGTTAGCTTTATTCAAAGCTTTATGCTGCATGGATCCGGTGGCATTATTGGGTTTATCATGCATGTGATAGCTACCGGCGCTATGGTTTTGGTGGCAGGTAGTCTTTACACATGGATTAAACGCAGTGCAGAGACCAAGTTGGCATCAGACAGCACCATAGAAAACGCTATATATTGTAAAAAAAAACCCAGCACGATGACTTGGGCAGCAGTTTCCCTAGCAGCAGGCACTATCGCTATGACAGTGGCTATGATGGGGATGAATTTGGTGCTGACGCCCATCTTTATGGGAACACCTGTGGATGCGGTTATAAAGCTTATGCTACCAGCTATAGTGCCGTTTAACCTTATAAAGGCAGGCTTAAATAGTGTTGCAGCCTTTCTTGTATATAAATTTGTGGAAAAGGTAGCGCTGTAAAAAAATTATTCTTGACGTAAAGCCAAAGATACTGTAGAATATAGGTGCACATCAGTGCATACAACTGAATACCTTCTTATCAAGAGTGGCGGAGGGAACAGGCCCTGTGATGCCCGGCAACCTGCAAGTGTATGTAAGGTGCCAATTCCTGCGGGTAAAACCGAGAGATGAGGATGCATACCAAAACTCGGCGTAAACCGCCGAGTTTTTTGTTTTGGTATGGCATATCTTCAGACTACTGACAAAGGATATAGGAAAAGGAGAGATGGATTATGGCAAAGTATTTTTTTACATCTGAATCGGTGACGGAAGGACATCCGGATAAAATATGCGATCAGATATCTGATGCAGTGTTGGATACAATTCTGGAACAAGACCCTTACGCACGTGTTGCTTGTGAAACCGCAGCGACTACCGGTATGGTAATGATTATGGGTGAAATATCCACCAATTGCTATGTGGATATTCCCAAAATCGCACGCAATGTGGTTAAAGAAATCGGCTATGACCGCCCAGAATATGGCTTTGACGGGGATAGCTGCGCAGTTCTTACCAGCATTGACGAACAATCTGGTGATATTGCCATGGGCGTAGACCATGCATTAGAGGTGCGGGATAACCAGAGCGCCGATGAAAACGGCGCTGGTGACCAGGGTATGATGTTCGGCTATGCCTGTGATGAAACCCCGGAGCTGATGCCTATGGCAATTTCCCTTGCCCACAAGCTGGCTAAACGATTGGCCCAGGTGCGCAAAGAAGGCATTTTGCCCTACCTGCGTCCCGATGGCAAATCTCAGGTAACCATTGAGTATGATGAGGATTTGCCGGTAAGTGTGGACACCATTGTTCTTTCCAACCAACACGCCGAAGAGATATCCATGGAAACCATTCGCAAGGATTTAATTGAGCATGTTGTCAAACCGGTAGTCCCTGCCAATCTCATCAAGGACACCACCAAGTACTACATTAACCCCACTGGCCGCTTTGTTATTGGTGGACCCCATGGGGACAGCGGTCTTACCGGGCGCAAAATCATCGTGGATACCTATGGTGGATATGGACGCCATGGCGGCGGTGCATTCTCCGGTAAGGATCCAACCAAGGTTGACCGTTCTGCTGCTTATGCTGCACGGTATGTTGCCAAAAATATCGTAGCGGCAAAGCTTGCAAAAAAATGTGAAGTACAGCTTGCCTATGCTATCGGTGTGGCAAAGCCGGTTTCTGTGTTTGTCAACACCTTTGGCACCGGAACTGTTTCGGATGAAGCTTTGGGCAATGCAGTACAGAAAGTCTTTAAACTTACCCCTACCGAGATTATTGAAAAGCTCCAGTTGCGTAAACCTATCTATCGCAACCTGGCTGCCTACGGCCATATGGGCCGTGAAGATCTGGGTGTATCCTGGGAAAAGACCGATAAGGTTGAAGAGCTTTTGGCAGCTGTCCAGTAAATATTAATAGTAAAAAGGCTCAGGTTTTTCGCTTAGGAATTCCTGAGCCTTTTCTATTGGTATCTAGGAGAATGCTATTGTGCTATTTCCTGGGCATGATATAGCTTTGCATAGATACCATTTCGCTCTAGTAGCTGTGTATGGTTGCCCTGCTCTATGATGCCATCTTGTGTTAACACAACGATTTTATCGGCGTTGCGTATGGTAGATAAGCGGTGGGCAACCACCAATGTGGTGCGGCCCATCTGCAAGGCGTCCAGTGCCTCCTGAATTTGTAGTTCGGTGGTGTTGTCCAAGGCAGAGGTGGCCTCATCCAAAATCAGAATCTGGGGATTTTTTAAAAATATTCTTGCAATTGCAACTCGCTGTTTTTGCCCACCGGAAAGAAGTACGCCCCGTTCCCCCACATAGGTGTCGTACCCATCTGGCAGGGAGAGAACAAAATCGTGAATACTGGCCAACTTCGCCGCTTGTTCAATTTCTTCTTGAGAGGCGGTAAAGTTGCCATAGGCAATGTTTTCCCGGATGGTTCCGGAAAATAGGAAGGTATCCTGCTGCAAAATACCCACATGTCGGCGCAAGCTTTGGAGGGTATATTCCTGGATATCCACGCCGTCTAGTGTGATTTTTCCACTGTCCAATGAGTAAAAACGGGGAATCAAATGACACATGGTGGACTTTCCACCACCGGATGGGCCAACCAGCGCCACTGTTTCACCAGGGGCAATGTCCAAAGAAAGGTGTGAAAATACATGTTGCCCTTGATCATAACGGAAAGAAACATCTTGAAAAGAGATGGCACCCTTTACCTGCGTAAGAGGTCTGGCGGCATGGCTATCGGTTTCCACCGGTTGATCCAATAGCTCTTGGATGCGCTGAAATCCTGTCATGCCGGTTTGCATCTGCTCCACAAACTGTATCAGTCGTTTGATGGGATCGGTGAATAGCCCCACAAACAAAAGATAGGCTGCGTAGTCTCCGGTACTGATGCGGCCGTAAAAGGTATAGAGCCCTCCGGCAGCCATTGCTATCATGGACAACAAATCGGTGATGAGCCCGGTGCCGGACAAAAAGCCAGCCAAAGCTTTATACTGTTGGCTTCGGGCTTTCATATAAGCCATACTGCCTTTTTGAAACTTATTGAGCTCGTGATTGTGGGCAGTAAATGCTTTGGATACTCGAACACCGGAGATTGTGTTTTCCAAATCTGCGTTGACCTCGCCAATTTCTATCCGAGACTGCATAGAGGTGGAGGAAAGCCTTCGGCGCATTTTTGCTGCAAAACCAAACAGCAGGGGCACAAAGGCAAAGATAATTAAGGTTAACGGAATATTCATGCGCCAAAGCAACACAAAGGATCCCACCAACATGAGAATGGAGATAAAAATATTTTCCGGCCCATGGTGGGCAAGTTCGGATATTTCAAAGGTATCGCTGATAATACGGGACATGATTGTGCCGGTTTTGGTTTTGTCAAAGTAAGAAAAGGGCAGTTGCTCTAGGTGGTCTACCGCTTCTTTGCGGATATCCAGCTGGATATATACCCCCATAACGTGGCCCCAATACTGGATACAATAATTGAAAACCGCCTTGGCCACACAGATTCCCAACAATATGCCCGACCACAAAAGCAGTTGCTGCAGATTGCGCTGTGGCACATAGATGCTGATGATGTTTCGGGTAATCATAGGGTAAAACAACCCAAGCACTGCCACCAATAAAGAGCAGGTCATATCTGCAAGAAACAATTTCTTATGGGGAC
>CAYNCW010000281.1:0-4035 GCA_964395635.1 uncultured Oscillospiraceae bacterium | reverse complement strand
GGGTCTTTTTGATAAAACTGGAAAGCGCATGAGCGGCGAAGCCATCATAAAGTCAATTTCTGTTATGCACGACCGTTCAAACGGTCTCGGCGGCGGTTTTGCGGCATATGGCATCTATCCCGAATATAAGGACTACTATGCGTTGCACATCTTCTATGATAACACTGCATCTAAGAAAAACTGTGAAGAGTTTTTGGAAAGGCACTTTGATATTATAAATCTCTCCAAAATACCCACAAGAAAAATTAAAGAGATTACAGACGAGCCGCTAATATGGCGCTATTTCGTCACCCCGCTTCCTACAAAGTTAGCCGATAGCCAACTTGATGAGCGTGAGTTTGTGGCCAAATGCGTATTCCGTGTCAATATGAAAATTGATGGCGCATATATCTTTTCTTCAGGAAAGAATATGGGCGTGTTCAAAGCAGTTGGTTATCCCGAAGATGTGGGTCGATTTTACCGCTTGGAGGAATACGAGGGCTACTGCTTTACAGCTCATGGGCGTTATCCAACGAATACGCCGGGCTGGTGGGGCGGCGCACATCCTTTTGCGCTCTTGGATTACTCTGTTGTACATAACGGCGAGATTTCTTCCTATGATGCAAACCGGCGTGCCATCGAAATGTATGGCTATAAATGTACTCTGCAAACCGACACGGAGGTTATTACCTATATTGTGGATTACCTTCACAGGAAAAAGAAGCTTGATTTTGCTGAGATTGCTTCTGTAATTGCGGCTCCTTTCTGGCAAACTATCGAGCGTATGCCGCCTTCAATGCGAGAAACACATGAATATCTTCGCAATGTCTTTGCGGCACAATTAATTACCGGCCCATTCTCCATTCTTGTAGGCTTTGAAGGCGGGCTTATGGGGCTGAATGACAGGTTGAAGCTACGCAGCATGGTAGTCGGTGAAAAGGGCGATCTGGTTTATGTCGCAAGTGAAGAAGCGGCAATTCGTGTCATCGAGCCAGATTTAGACACAGTATGGGCACCCAAAGGTGGCGAGCCTGTGATCGTTCGCTTGAATGGAGGTGTATGATAATGGCTATAAACTTTCTATATCCTGATTACGAAGTATCCAGAAATTATGATAGGTGCATATCCTGCCGTGCTTGCGAGCGCCAGTGCGCCAATGAGGTGCATGAATATTTGGAGGATGCAAAGAAAATGGTGTGTGATGATGCCAAATGCGTCAATTGCCACCGCTGCGTATCCCTTTGCCCAACCCGGGCCCTAAAGATAGTTAAAAGCAATAACACATATAAAGAAAATGCAAACTGGAGCGGCAAAACCATCGATGAGCTTTATCGGCAAGCGGGTAGCGGCGGCGTACTATTATCAAGTATGGGAAATCCGGAAAAATACCCGGTGTACTTTGATAAAATTTTGCTTAATGCTTCTCAGGTGACTAATCCTTCCATAGATCCCCTGCGTGAACCTATGGAAACAAAGGTATTTCTAGGTGCAAAACCACAAACAATCCAGAGGGATGCAAACGGTAGGATAATAAACAACATCCAACCGCACATCACCCTTTCTATGCCGGTGATGTTTAGCGCTATGAGCTATGGCTCTATCAGCTATAATGCCCATGAGAGCTTGGCAAGGGCGGCACAGGAACTAGGGATTTTGTACAACACTGGCGAAGGTGGCCTGCATGAAGATTTTTACCGTTTTGGAAATAATTCTATTGTACAGGTGGCTTCAGGCCGTTTCGGTGTTCATCTGGACTACTTAAATAGTGGTGCAGCTATTGAAATTAAAATGGGTCAGGGTGCAAAGCCAGGTATCGGAGGGCATCTTCCCGGAACAAAAATTTTTGGCGACATATCCCGTACCCGCATGATTCCTGAGGGCAGCGATGCCATTTCTCCTGCACCGCACCACGATATCTACTCTATTGAGGATTTAAGACAGCTGGTGTACTCTCTAAAAGAAGCGACAAATTATCAAAAACCAGTCATTGTAAAGATTGCGGCAGTTCATAATATATCGGCTATTGCCAGCGGCATTGCAAGAAGCGGAGCGGATATAATCGCCATTGACGGTTTTCGTGGCGGAACGGGAGCAGCACCTACACGCATCCGTGACAATGTTGGCATCCCCATCGAATTGGCATTGGCCAGTGTCGACAACCGTCTTAGGGAAGAGGGCATCCGTGATAATGTTTCCATTGTTGTGGGCGGCAGTATTCGTTCCAGTGCTGATATCGTCAAAGCAATAGCCCTAGGGGCAGATTGCGTTTATATTGCGACGGCGGCACTTTTGGCTCTTGGCTGCCATCTGTGTAGAAGCTGCCATGCAGGCAAATGCAACTGGGGTATTGCAACACAGATTCCAGAATTGGTCAAACGGCTAAATCCCGAAATCGGTTATAAGCGCCTTGTCAATCTCTTGACAGCTTGGCAGCATGAAATCAAGGAAATGATGGGTGGTATGGGTATCAACTCTATAGAGAGCTTGAAAGGCAATCGTCTCATGCTTCGTGGTGTAGGTTTAACAGAAAAGGAGCTTGAAATCTTAGGCATTAAGTATGCAGGTGAATAAAATTGTGTATATAGAATTGAGGTGAGCGCATGAGAAAGGTTTATGTCAATGAAAAATGGTGCCTTGGGTGTCATTTGTGCGAATATTACTGTGCTTTTGCCGGAACCAATGAAAAGGATATGGCTAGAGCATTGGCGGGTATAAAAATCAATCCAAAGATTAAGATTGAAGAAAAGGACGGCGTTAGCTTTGCAGTTTCTTGCCGGCATTGTAAGGAGCCGCTATGCGTTAAAGGCTGCATCACAGGAGCGTTGACCATTTCAGACGATGTAATCACTATAAACAAAGATAAATGTATTAGCTGTTATACCTGTATTCTAACCTGTCCTTACGGTGCTGTTAGCCCATCGGAGGATGGAGCAGTGCAAAAATGTGAGTTGTGCGTAAAAACTGCCGAAGGAACACCGGCTTGTGTCAAAGGTTGTCCAAACGGTGCGATTGTGTTCGAGGAAAGAGGGTGAGTATTGTGAAATATGTGATTATTGGCAATTCTGCTGCTGGTATCGGTGCTATTGAAGGTATTCGGCAGATAGATAAGCAGGGAGAAATCGTTGTCATTACAAATGAACCGCATCATACATACTCGCGGCCGCTCATTTCCTACCTTTTGCAGGGAAAGACCGATGAGCAAAGGATGAAATACCGGGATGATGAGTTTTACACAAGAAATAGCTGCAAGCTCCTTATGGGCAAAACCGTAATTGAGATTAGTTCTGCCGAAAAGCAAGTTATATTAGATGATGGTAGTATTATTGAATATGATAAGCTGCTTGTGGGAACGGGTTCTTATGCTTTTGTTCCGCCATTTGATGGGCTTGATACGGTATCCGACAAATTTACATTTATGAGTCTGGATGATGCCCATAAACTATCTGCAACTCTTGGCAAAGACAAGAATGTTCTGATTGTGGGTGCTGGGCTTATAGGGCTAAAGTGTGCAGAGGGTATTTTAGATAAGGTACACAGCATCACGGTAGTTGATTTGGCTCCCCAGATTCTGTCTAGTATTTTGGATGAGAAAGGCGCAAAGATGGTGCAAGACCATTTGGAGCGTAAAGGATTGTCATTTCGGCTGGGTACGGGGCCAAAAACCTTTGATGGTAATCGAGCTATCCTCGATAATGGCGGCACAGTAGATTTTGATATATTGGTTTTGGCGGTGGGTGTTCGGCCAAATACGGCGATTCTTTCCGGCATAACCGAAATTGACAGAGGTATTATTGTAAATGGAAAATCCGAAACATCTGCCAAGGATATTTATGCCGCCGGTGATTGCACACAAACGCTGGATATTTCTAGCGGGCAAAATAGGATAATGGCACTACTTCCCAACGCTTATATGCAGGGCGAATGTGCAGGCATCAACATGGCTGGAGGAGATATGAGCTTTGACAAGGCAATTCCTATGAATGCTATCGGATTTTTTGGTCTTCATATCATTACAGCAGGCAATTACACAGGCGATATATATGCAGAAAACAACGG
>CAYNCW010000280.1:0-4061 GCA_964395635.1 uncultured Oscillospiraceae bacterium | reverse complement strand
GCCGCAGCGAACAACCCGTTAATGTGCCAGGCCGTGACGGCACCCTACGCATTGACCTTGGAGGGTACGAGCCCACAGCCATAGTCTACAGCATCAATTTTAAAAGCAAACGCGGAGAAACAGAAAAACACAGCCGAGGCATTAAAGCCTGGTTACTCTCTGGTCGGGGAGATTACAAACTTTGTGATACCTATGATGCAGATTATTTCCGCATTGCCAGCTTTAGCGGCCCCACAAATTTAGACAGCATCCTAAACCAAGGCGGAAAGGGGCAGATAGAATTTTTATGCCATCCCTACAAATATTCGCATCTTGGCCAGTACTGGAACATCATTAACCCCCGCAAAGAAATTTATAACCCAGAATTATTTGAAAGCTTGCCACTGCTGCGCCTTTACGGAAGAGGTAACGTGACCTTTTACCTGAATAACCAAGCCATACAGGTAAAAAATTTGAGCGGGCACATTGATATTGATTCGGAAGCGAAGCAGGCTTACAAAGAGGGTGTGTTAAAAAATGCAAGCGTTATTATGGGAGAATACCCAGCCCTGCAACCTGGAACCAATCAACTGGACTGGACGTCAGGCATTGCAAAAGTGGAAATTTTGCCAAGATGGAGGACGTTATGAATCCTGTTTTGTACGACAACACCGAAACGAAATTTGATACTAAAGGAATTGGAACCCTTATAGATGCAATTACCTGCGAGGTGACAGAAGAAAGAAACGGGGCATACGAACTGTATATGCTATACCCCGTAACTGGAATTTTGTACCAACAGATAAAAAATGATTGCCTGATTTTAGCCAAACCGAATGAAACCGATAGAGACCAGCCATTTCGCATATACAGCATATCCAAACCCATTGAAGGCATTGTAACGGTGCTGGCTGAGCACATCTCTTACCAAACGGTAGAAATACCTGTATTTCCCTTTGTGGCAAGCAATGCGCCAGAAGCTGCGGCAAAGCTGGTGCAAAACAGTGTAACCCCAAACCCTTTTGCGCTCAGTACAGACAAAACTACCAGCGGCACATTTCGCATTACCGAGCCTGTTACATTTCGCAGCCGCCTCTGCGGTGTTGAGGGTTCTATGCTGGACGTTTACGGCGGGGGGGACTACGAATTTGACCGCTGGAATATTTTTCTTCGGGCCCGCCGCGGGAGAGACACCGAAGTAGTAGTGGAATACGGCAAGAATCTTACCGACTTGCGCCAAGAGGAAAGCATAGACAGTTTAATTCACGGTGTTGCCCCCTATTGGGCAGACACAGACGGAAACCTCGTAACACTACCAGAAAGAGTAATTATTTTGCAAAATAATTACTCTTATTCCAGGGTAGTGCCACTAAACTTATCTTCTAATTTTGATACAGCCCCAACCGCCGCACAGCTAAGGCAAGAGGCCAATCACTACCTCGATACAACAAATCTTACCGACCCCAAGGTGTCACTTACTGTATCCTTTGTTCCCATTTGGCAAACTGAAAATTACATAGAAAACCCACTGTACAAACAGATGGCCGGGCTAGAGAGGCTGGCTCTGTGTGATACTGTGAAAGTGCGTTTCATAAAGCTAGGGGTGGATGTATCGGCTCGAATTGTACGCACGGTTTTTGACACACTGATGGAACGGTATATTTCAATGGATATCGGGGAACCGCGCAGCACTCTGATAGACCGGGCGGCCCGCCAGCAAATCCAACTGGAAAAGACACCAACAACATCCTATTTAGAACAGGCTATACAGCGAGCCACAGAGGCCATCACTGGGGCAAGCGGGGGGTATGTAGCGTTGGACCCGCCAAAGAACCCACAGCGCATTTTAATCATGGATAAGCCCACCAAAGAGCAGGCGCTGCGCCTTTGGCAATGGAATTTAAACGGGCTGGGTTATTCAAAAAATGGTATCAATGGGCCATATGGCACGGCAATGACAATGCTGGGAGAGATTGTGGCAGATTATATCACCACAGGTACGCTAAATGCTGCTTTGGCAAAGGTTATCAACATTGATGCCACTAATATAAATACAGGCACATTAAATGCCGACTTGATTAAGGCAGGAACACTAAACGCGGAGCTAACCAACGTCATCAATCTTAATGCCAGCAACATTATAGCAGGCATGCTTAGTGCAAATAGGGTAAGGGCTGGTATTTTGAGCAGCTATGATGATTCAACATATTTCGACTTAGATAATAATATGATTGTGAGCACTTCTAAAAGTAGAGTTTCTGAAAAAAGCATTTATTCAAGACTGTCACAGTCAGGATTTGTGTTACGTGTAGGTACAATGCCAACAAATACAGAGCGAGACGGAGGAATATTTATAACAACAGACGAAAGAGCAATGTGTATCACTTATTCGCTTTTACTTCAAAGCAACGGGGTAAATTATGGATGGTTTTACCTGTCAGATGACAATAAGTCATCGCTTAGAACTCACAAAATATCTGACGGAACATATACATGTGATGTTAAGTGGGAATGGGATGGAACAAAAGGGAAATTTTACCTTACTGGCACACAATAGGAGGACTCAACATGATAACACAAACAATTTATGTGGCGGTGGATAAAGTGCTGCCACCGGTTAGGCTTAAAATGCGTCAATCTGATAGTGGGCGTATAGTAGCGGCACATGTATACTGTGCAGATACCCCATTTAGTTTAACTGGGCTGCTAGTGGAATTTCGGGCAAAAAAGCCTGATGGAACAACCATTGCCAGAATAGAAGGCATCTCCACATTGGAAAATGTAGCCACTGTGCAGCTCACAGCGAATACGCTGGCGGCTGCCGGCATAATAAAATGCGAGTTGGTCATCGCAAAATCTAACGGACAGGCGGTTGGAACAGCTATTTGGGAAATTGAAGCTACAGCCGCCGCTGTGCCGGAAAGCGAACTGCAAAGCCAGGATGATTATCAATCCATCATCGCCTATGCCGCAACAACCAAAGCCTACAAAGATGAAGCTGGGCAATATGCCGCTGATGCCTCCACCAGCGAGGCTATGTCCATCCAAGGGGCGGCCCGTGCCGAGGCTGCACTAAATGAAATTAAAACTTATTCGGCTAATGCTCCTTACCCCGGAGACAATGGCAACTGGTGGGCCTGGAATGGCAGCAAATATGTTGACACCGGCAAAAGTTGGCAGGCAGCGGGAGGGTATATGGAGGCGGCAGCCTACGACCAAGGCAACGAAGTAAAAACAGCCGGTGGCATCAAGGCCTATGTTCAAAAGTTCTATGATGGAATAAAAGACGCTTTTGTGGCCCTGGCAACCCCTACAGGAAGCGGCAAGATATTTTATGGTGCCACCGCGCCCACAGGTTTTTTGCTGTGCCAAGGCCAGGCCGTGAGCCGCACAACCTACGCAAAACTTTTTGCAGTGCTTGGCACCACCTATGGAACAGGCAACGGTACAACGACATTTGCTGTGCCAGATATGCGGGGAAGGGTGCCAGTAGGTTGTGATGCTAATTTGGGGCTGGGACAAAAAGTGGGGGAACCGCTGACCAGGCTGACCGTGCCCGAAATGCCAAGCCACGGTCACAATGATGTCGGTGGGGGATACTGGAGATATACCTCTGGCGCAACATCCAATTTAGCATCTGGAGGTGGTATGCGAGGAACCGCGACAACCAGCGTCGCGAGTGAAGGTGGAAATCAACCTCATAACACGATGCAACCCTCTATTGGTGTGAACTACATCATCAAAACTTAGGTCTTAATGATGTAATTTACAGCCATGTAAGGTGACCAGTTGTTGTGGGCAGCATTGCCGCCTTGCGCAATGGCATTAAACCTACGATACCCCCAAACGCCCTTGCCGGCCGCCAGTGAATCAGCATTGTTACCATAGGCCCACACGCCGCTGGATGTCGTCTCCTCCGGGTGATTATGGTTTGGCATTTCGTTAATTGTCAGATTATGTGTTGCCGCCCCACCTTTTTGCCCCAGGCTAAAATTAGCATCACAAGCAAGTAGCAATATTTATTTAAACACATCGCCAAAAACGATGATAAAACAAAGGAGAGAAACGACTATGGATAATAA
>CAYNCW010000279.1:0-4090 GCA_964395635.1 uncultured Oscillospiraceae bacterium | reverse complement strand
ACACCCCCATTTTTTGTTATTGAAATATTATCACAATATGTAAGAATTATCAATAATTTTGTCTCAAAATGGAAATAATATGTATATTTTTTATAACAGGGTGGAGTCTAGGCGACAGACACCCTGACTTTTTGAACTGGTGAAGGTGGACTAACAGCAAAACACAACCAATCAGCGGATACGGCAATTATAATATATTTCAAGTCAACTTCTACAAAGGCAAAAGGAAACCGCCTTGCGGCAGCAATGTCCATTCGGACGCTAACAACAGGGGGCGAGCAGGGATGCTCCCAATCAGGTTGTCACACCTTGTACTTGCCGTAATATGCGCCCCCTATAAGCATATAACGAGAAAACGGCTATACTTCATTTAAAGAAGTTCTCTTAAAATAGTATACCAGCTATGCTGCCAAAATTCAAGAGTGAAACCGCCAGTCAGCTGGCGGTTTCACTCTTTCTACTCGCTCGGCAGCTCCATCTCTATTTCGGTGCTACCTTTAAAGGTTACACGTATGCGATCAGCGGATAAAACCACCAACTTTTCGATAAAGCCCTTGACCACCTCATCCCGATATTCTTTCACACTGAGGTCGGTGGTGTCCAGCAGATCGAGGAGCTCATGGATTCGGGCTTCGGTGTTCTGACTAATGATCGCTTGCTGTTTGCGCTCGCCAAGTTGGGATTGAAGGTCTTTTATCTCGGCGGCGATTTCTTCAAACTTGGCATCGAAATAATCGGCGCTGGCGCTAGATTTTGAGCTGAGCTCCACCAAATCCATCATGACGCTTTGCAGCTCTGCGATGCGGCTCTGGACGGCGGCTTCATTGAAACCGTCACCATCCTGCGTTCCCAAGGCCAGCTGCAAACCTGCCGTGAGGGTTTGGACGACATCCTCTTTATCCTCGTCCAGCCGGTTGAGGGCGGCTACAACGGCCTGTTGTAAGCGGCTTTCCTCAATGGTTGGGGATTCCTTGCAGTATTTCGTGCCGTTCTCCAAACGGTTGATGCAGCGCCAGACCACCTTTTTCTTGCCACCCCTCGCCCAAGTCACCCTGCGATATTGAGTACCGCAGTCGCCGCAAGAAAGAAGCTCCGTCAGCGCATATTTGCTGCTGTATTTTCCTCTCTCTGTCTTGACTGCTTTGGTAGCTACCTTGCGTTTTCCTGCTCTGCGAGCCATTTCCTCCTGCACCAGATGAAACAACTCTCTTGAAATAATTGCAGGGTGGTTATCGGTCACATAGTACTGAGGGATTTCACCGTTGTTTTTTCGGGTTTCCTTGGTGATACAGTCCACCACATAGCTTTTTTGCAGCAGGGCATCACCGATGTAACGCTCGTTTCGAAGCATATATTGCAGCACCCCGACAGACCATTCTGCTTTCCCTGTGGGAGAAAGGATGCCGTCAGCTTCGAGGGAGTCCTTGATTTTCTTTACGCTGGCTCCGGCGTAATAGCTCCGAAACACCCGCTTGACGATTTCCGCTTCCTCCAGCACAATTCTAGGCTCTCCATCCTCGCCCTTTTCGTAGCCGAGCAGCCGAGAGTATTGAAATGATACCTTGCCGCTTTTAAAGCTCTGCCGTTTGCCCCATGTGACATTGCGGCTGATGGACTCGCTCTCTGCCTGCGCAAAGCCGCTGAGGAAGCACAGTGCCATCTCGGTGGCCATCTGCATCGTGTTGATGCCCTCTTTTTCAAAGATAATGGGAATACCCTTGGCCTTGAGCTTGCGAATGTAGCCGATGGCATCCAGCGTGTTTCGGGAAAACCGGGATACCGACTTGGTCAGTACCATGTCGATCTTGCCTTTTTCGCAGAGCGCCATCAGCTTGAGGAACTCTCCACGCTTTTTGGCGCTTGTGCCGGTGATGCCCTCATCGGCAAATATACCGGCAAACTCCCAGTCCTTGTTACTCTTGATCTTTTCAGTGTAATATTCAATCTGCGCAGCGTAGCTGGATTGCTGTTCCTCCTGCTCGGTGCTAACCCGGCAGTAAGCGGCTACTCGCAGTTTTCTTGTCCGGCTGCTTGGCTTGGTTATCAAAATGTTTGCCGGGATCAAATCCACCCGCTTTTGCAGCGGCGCTACTGTTTGTGTTTGCATGGCGGCTGCTCCTTTCCATTTGGGGTATAAATCAGCTTTTCGTTGAGCATCCGGAGGTGAATGTCGCCGTCCGGATTGATGACCACCTGTTTAACGCTAGCTTCAAAAAGCTGTGGAGAGAAGCTCTCCAGCAGCTGCTGGGCTGTAAAAATCGCCATCAGCTGCCGGGGTAAGTAATTAGTTTCCTGTTCGTTACAGGTTTCGTATTTTGAGGCGGCGTGGCTGAAAATGAGTAGCTTGAGGTAGTCGCTGTCCACCTCGGCCTTTTCCAGCTCTCTGTTGATTTGATTGCCCAGCCTTGTGACCTCCACGGAGTATTCATAGGCGTGCTTGCCTGATATCTCTAGCAAGCTCGGATTAGCGATAATAGCATTCAAAGCCGCCGTCACGCCATCCAGCATGGCTTGGTCGGTAATACGCTTTGGAGTAATTCGCCCCTCGACAGCACAGCACCACGCTTCGTACTTTCGACTTCGACCATCCCTTGTGTACTTTGCTCCGCAAGTCCCACAAATCGCTTTCCTGCGAATACTGTCCAGCGCATCGGGTAATCGCTCCACACGGTTCTTCTGCCCGACAAGGGCGGTCACAGCTGCCGACACGCTGGTGGGGATAATCATCGGGAAATCGCCAGCACCGGAGTAGCGAGGGTTTTCCAGAATGCGCTTGATCATGTGCTTATTCCAGACAGTGCTGTCCTCCTTGTAGCAGATGCCACTGGCGGACATTTTATCGGCGATTGCCCGGTAGGACATTCCGCTTTGGTAGTCCTGATAAATCTGCCGCACAACATCGCCCTCGGCTTCGTGGATGCACAGCGCACCATTTTGAATGTGATAGCCGAAGGGGAGGTATCTGTTCTTTTTCATCGCCCGAACACCTCCTTTGGCAGCTGCTCGGTAAACTCGAAACCGCCGAGCAAGCAGAACATGAGCTTGTCCTGCTCGGTGACAACGATGCGATCCACAATGCTGTGGAACAGGCTCTCGTCAAACTGTGTGAGGAACAGTTCGCCCTGCTCCACAATATCAATGAGCAGTCTGCAATCGGATATGAGCTTATCGTCCGCATCGCTTTCCAGCAGCCTGCGGCGATTGCGCTTAAGCAGCGCTAGCTGCTGGTTGATCTCGTTGGTTTTCTGCATAAAAATAGCAGAGTCCATGTACCCTTTCGTCCGAAGACGACTCAGTACCAGACTCTGCTTGGTGAGTTCCGCTATCTCCTTGTTGATTGCCCCGACCTTGGTGTCACTCATGGTGATTTTAGATCGGAGCGCCATTAATTCCTCAAGAACAGAGGAGAGAATATAGCGGCTGTTTGGTTTTATTTTGTTATACAGGCGGAGGAATGCTTGTTGAATGGCATCCTCACGGATTTGTCGGATTTCGCAAAGTTCCTTGCTGCGGAAGTGCTTATGGCACATCCAGTAGACCTTGCCTTTTGTGACCCTGCGTGAAAAGCTGGAGCCGCATTTGCCGCAGGTTATTTTGAGAGAAAAGGTGTACTGCTGACCACGACCCCTGTTGGGGCATTGCCTGTCACGGGTTTCCATCAGCTGTTTTGCCAGTTCAAATTCCGAGCGGCTGATGATTGGTTCATGGGAGCCGGTGATATAATACCGATCCCTCTCGCCCTTATTGCGAACCGTTTTGAAAGGGAGCGTATCGGTGGTGTAGGATTTTTGGAGCAGGGCATCGCCGATGTAACGCTCGTTCTTCAAAATGTAGCTGATGGCGGTGTAGAGCCATTTTGTTTCCCCGTTTTTGCAGGGGATGCCATCGGATTGCAGCTCATCGGCGATCTGCTCCATGCTCTTGCCGGACAGGTAGCTTCCAAATATCCGGCGCACCACGCTTGCTTCCTTGCTATTGGGGACAAGGGTGTTCCCGATCAGATCGTAACCGTAGGGTGCGGAGCAGCAGAGAAACTTGCCGCTTTTCATCCGGCGCTCGTAGCTCCAGCGCATATTGTTGGAGAGGGAGA
>CAYNCW010000278.1:0-4093 GCA_964395635.1 uncultured Oscillospiraceae bacterium | reverse complement strand
TGTATTTTGTTACAAATACGATCATCCAAAACAAGATAATGATTGCTGTTTTCCTCTTTTTATAGTACAAGTATCATTGGTATAGCTATAAAAAAGTGTACAAATACTTACAGAGTATAGGCTTAAGTATTGGGAGTAGGGGTTTTTTTCAAAAAAACTCTATTCATGAAAGCCAAAAAACTGCACATAGTAGTATCACAAATATAACGGGGGCTTTATCATGAACACAGTGAAACAAAGCGAAATCCTTTTGGAGTCCGGAACCAATGAACTGGAGATCATGGAGTTTACCATAGCCGGTGAAATTTTCGGCATTAATGTGGCCAAGGTAAGAGAGATTATGAAAAGCTCTCCTGTAAAACCCATGCAAAATGCACATCCTGATATTGAGGGGATTTACAAACCCAGAGATCAGGTTATCACTGTGGTAAATTTGGCAAAATATCTCAACCTACCTCCATCCCAAAATCCGGATAGAGACATCTATATGGTCACCAATTTTAACAATCAGGTGTTTGCGTTCCATGTTCATACGGTGGAAGGTATCGACCGAATATCCTGGACCAACATTCAAAAACCGGATAAAATTATCTATGGCGGCAACGAAGGTGTGGCCACTGGCATTGCAGAATTTGACAACCGGCTCATCACCATTCTGGATTTTGAAAAGATTATTGCGGAAATCTCCCCGCAAACCAGCATTCAGCTCTCTGATCTGGATAAATTGGGCAACCGTTCCCGCTCCGGATTGCCGATTTTGATTGCAGAAGATTCTATGCTGCTTTCCAAGCTGATTATCGAATCGCTGCACAAGGCGGGATATGTCAATACCATCAAAACCGACAATGGCCAAGAAGCATACAATTATCTGATGGAAGTAAAGCAGAACGGGCTGCCTATCAAAGAACGGGTTGCCTGCCTCATCACCGATATAGAGATGCCCCAGATGGACGGACATCGTCTGACCAAGCTGGTAAAGGAAGATCCTGTGTTAAAAAGTTTGCCGGTAATTCTCTTCTCATCCTTGATCAATGATGAAATGAAGTTGAAGGGAAGGCAACTAGGCGCAGACGAGCAAATCTCCAAGCCGGAAATTGCAAACCTAGTTTCCATTGTAGACGCGCTGACCAAAGAAAAATAACTACCCAGAGGGGGCCTTCAGAAAATCCCCCTCTTTTTGCGCAAAAAACCCTGGAAGAGTGCAGCCGTTTGTCTACACTCTTCCAGGGTTTTGTTATGTTTATGGGAAATAGTTGATTTTTAAACACAATAGGCAATATATTGCTTATCCGCCCTATGTGCGCAATATATTGCCTATTTATTCACTTAACCGGTCGGACCTTTTCGGACACCAGTTCGTTGTACCATGCTGCAGCGCCTAAATAGGCGTCGTATACCTTGTGGGTTTGCATGTTGTATTTTTGGATCTGTTGGGTTATAAACGACCAATCCGCACGTTCGTATCCTTGGATAAACTGCTTGACAGGAAAATACAGGCCGGAATCCTCTGCAAGTGCTGCATAGATATCGTCGGAGACCGATACCGCCTCCAGGGCTTTGTCCATGGTGGTGTCCAACACCATATGCATAAGGGAAAACAACCCCATCAAAAACAGGCTTTGGGATTCGTTTTTCATATGAAAGCATTCTGCCAGATTCTCTGCAAACTTGGCCCTAATCAGCGAGATGCGGGTTAACTCCCCTGGCTGGTCGGTGCCCAAAGAGCGAAACACAGCGGCGGTAACCCATTTGCGCACCTCCAACTGGCCCAATACAGTGACAGCATGCTGGATGGTTTTGATTTTATGGCGAACTCCTATGTAAGGAGAATTGACAAACCGCATGAGAGACAGCGACAGGGCTGGGTCTCTTTGCACAACGCCGGCGATGACGTAAAATTCAAAGTTTTCATCTCGGACAATATTCAAAAGATGTATCAGGTTTGCCTTTAAGGGGGTAATTTTGGTATCCCCTATTGTCACAGGAACCTGGTAGAACTGGCCGCCGAAGAGGTCGATGCCATCCTCCATGGCTTTTACAAAAGCCTGAGGGGTATCAATGTCGATGGCAATCAGGGACAAATCCCGGCTGCGCTGCTTGTATTCATTTACTATCATACGCCTGCCGGGATGGTTTACAACCTCCGGGGGGAGCAGCAGATAGTTGGATATACCCAGCAAGGTATCCGGTTCGTTCAACTGGCGGGGATGCCCGGTGAGGGAAAAGCCATACCCCATTGACTGCAAATAGGTAATGGTGGACAGATAGACTTCCTCAATGGGAATTTGATCCTCGCTTAAAAACACAATGCCTCGATTTGGCTGACGGCATTGCCTATCCAAATCTGACAACAGCATTTGGCTTTGTATCGGCACAAATAGCGGCTTACCGCCGGCAAAGGCCATAAGACCACCTGCATTGAGGGCGTCCAACAAAGGGGATCCCTCTGCTTCGGTGTATGGTTGTCCGGCTGTGTCCGGTATCTGATACCGGAACAAATATGCCTGCACCGTCATGTATTTATCAAATAGTGGCACTGGTATTAACAGCAGTTCCAAAGTCAACCTCCAATCTGGTCCAGAGCCAGCAACTGGGAAAAATCCTTGCACAAAAACAAGGTCTTTTTTTCAGTTTATATGAAAACACTCTGTTAGTCAACAGTTGTGACTGGTTTTTTTGGCGCACCGCTTATAACACCCAAGCTAAGCATTTTTTTAAATTGCATTTCTCTTTATTCTATTCAGCTTTTTGGCTATTTGTAAAAATTTGTTCTATCTTAAAGTTAGAAAAAGACTCAGGTGTGGGTCACAAAACAATACTTGTTAAACTTGTACTTTGTAGGAATGCATTTACAGCACAAACTTGGCTGTTACTCTGGGATTTCTGTTTGGACCTTTTGTATTTCTTTACAGTATAAAAAAGCTGCCTACCCCAAATCTTGTGGTTTTGGGGTAGGCAGCTTTTTGCTAGTCTTTTACCAGAGCGTATAAAAAGCCATCCACTATCTGGCCGTTTTTTACTGCATAGCTTCGCATACGGCCCTCCAGGGAAAACCCTGCTTTTTCCAGCACCCGGCAGGACGCTATGTTGTGGGCATAGGGGGTGGCATATATGCGAACAAGAGGGGTTGTAGCAAAGGCTTGCTGGCACATCTGCTTTACCCCATAGGTGACGATGCCTTTGCCCCAATAGGGCTCTGCCAGCCAATAGCCCAGCTCGGCAGAGAGCCGGTGCACATCCTGCCCTATGGTAAGGCCAATTCCCCCTGCCAGCCTTTCAGCCACTTCAATGGCACGAAAGTGGTTTTGAGAGGTGTCTTGCTGCACACAGCTTTGTAGAAAGGCAACTGCATCATCGAGGGTGTAGGGAGCGGGAAATCCGTCCCGTAGGTTGTCTGCTATCTTTTTGTTGTTTGCCAATTGGGCTAGTTCCTGGGCATCTTCCAACCGCCATTTTCTAAGCCGGATATCCATCTTCCATTCTCCTTTCAGTCTGTTGATTTCCCTTCTATCTATCCTGTTACAAGGTTCGTGTGACCGAAACCGCTACCCCCAATATTCTGGCAGAACCCTGCTGAAACTCCTCGGCACCGACCACGATAGGGTCGTATGCGCTGTTTTCCGGCAAGAGCACCACTGTGTTTTTGGTTTGTTTAAACCGCTTTAGGGTGGCGCTTTCCCCTGCCACCAAGCAGGCTACAATCTGGCCGTTTTCCGCATGGTTTTGCTTGTGAATCAAAACCAGGGATCCATCGTAGATACCGGCGCCCTGCATACTGTCCCCCATAACCCGAAGGTAAAAATAGTCCTCTGGGCTTCGGACATTGGCCAGCTCGTACCCTTCGATATGGTCATCGCAGATCACCGGCATTCCGGCGCGTATAATCCCCAATACCGGTATTTGCACCAGTCCCCCAACTGCTTCCTGCATGGGGTGCACATTGCCCAACAGCATATCCACCGATACATCGAAGTAGCGGGCCAGTGTGACCAGCTTATCGCTGTTTGGCGCGCTTTTTCCCTTTTTCCAGTCGGATATAAGACTTTGAGAGAAGCCTGTGTCTTTGGACAAACGATAGGCGCTGACTCCCTTG
>CAYNCW010000277.1:0-4114 GCA_964395635.1 uncultured Oscillospiraceae bacterium | reverse complement strand
TAGAACGCTTTCTATTATTAAATAAATCACCCATTCCATAAAAAAATAGCCGTAGCGGCAACAGCTGCCCACGCCTTATGTAATACCTACACATCGCTACCGCTCATGACCATGATTCTTTTTGACATCCTGATCCGATTTTGTAGCATCTTTACCCTGTTCTGCAATCGCCGCCTTATTTGCTTTCAGACTGTCCAGAATGGATGCTTTACCCTTGCTCTCGTCCTTTTGGGGCTTAATGTTATTGCGGACACCGTCAATATTGTTATAGTTTTCCTCCGTGTCCATTTCCGCATTACGCAAGTAATCGTCCTTGGCATTGATACCCCAAATTGGTGTAATCGGTAATGGAGGTGTTGGGGGAAAATTCGTTGATGGACTGTGTTAAGTTAATGGCTTCTGTCAAGCTGTTGGCTTCACCATATAGGAGCAAGTTGTATTCGTCCAGTTGGTGATCGCTTTCCACTTCCTCCAATAATGCAGCCAGATAATTGAGTTCATCCAAGTTTGAATACTCACCGATCAAATTGTGAATATCCGGCACTTTATCGCTTTCCCAGTCCGCGAGAAAATGTTCTTCATACTGCACATTATCAATGCCGATCCGCTCAAAGACTTCCGCCATTTTTTCGGGAGTGGTGGGGAGCTTTACCCATTCCCCGCTTAACTCACCATCGTTGTATTTTCCTAAGTTTCCTACCCATACATCTATCATTGTAAATCTCCTTTTTTGTTATCATTAAAACGTAATTCAAAATTGATCCATGTGCCTGTATCTTTCATCATCACTGCTGCATCAAAGGACTTACCATTTTTCGCGGATACAAACCCCTTTACAAAGCTCTCACCCTTGGACAAAAAGTCCTGTACAATGGGCTTTGTGATGGTTTTGCCCAGTGATGCAAAGAATTTGTTGTTTTCCCACAGGGCAAAGCGGCAATCCCTGTTTTCGCAGTAATAGTTTTTATGTACCCCGCCGAATACCACAGCCCCGCCGCAGCGGGGGCAAGCCCCCAAGCTTTCCCGCTTCTGCTGAAAAAGTCCTGTATTGATGGTATCTTTCTGATCCCCATACTGTTGAATAAGCTGCTTGATTAAGTCTGCGATTTCCTGTAGGAACGCTGCCGCCGTGCATTCCCCGCGCTCAATGGCCTGTAACTTGCTTTCCCAGTCTGCCGTGAGCTTGGGGGAACAGATGGAATCCGGTACAACAGAAATGAGGTCATGCCCTGCTTTTGTGGCGGTAAGGGCATTTTTTGTGCGCTCTATGTAGCCATCTTTGATTAAGCCCTCCATGATCCCCGCCCTTGTCGCAGGAGTACCAATACCTTTCTTTTCTGTGCCGCTTTCATACTCCGCATTTCCGGCGCGTTCCATAGCGGAAAGCAAGGAATCCTCTGTAAACGGTTTTGGCGGGGCTGTTGCATGCTCTGTGACTGCGACAGAAAGAACATTTAAGCGCTCACCCTCTTTCAAGGGTGGGAGAACCACTGTTTTTTCCTGCTCCTTTCGATCCTGCACGATCCGCTCCAGAGCCTTAAAGCCGTTATCAATGATGGTTTTACCAGTAGCCGTAAATTCAGCGCCCTCATATACAAGCGTAATCTTGGTGCTCTCATATACGTGGGGTGCGGACACAGCAAGCAGGAGCTTACCCGCAATTAAGGTGAGAACCTTTTGCTGCTCCTTGGGGAATGCATACAGTTCTGCCGTTTCAATTTTGCCTGTGGGGATAATGGCGTAATGGTCGCTCACCTTGGAATTGTCAAGGAGCGGGGCAAGGTTGGGGCTTTGGGGTATCTCTGCATGCTCTGGGAAAAGCTTTTTCCTGTACACAGAGGAAATCACAGATAAAGCCGTGTCCTGCATGTCCTCCGTTAAATATTGACTGTCTGTGCGGGGGTAGGTGATCAGCTTGCTTTCATAAAGGGACTGGGCTATATCGAGGGTCTGCTGTGCCGTATACCCCAACAGGCGGTTGCATTCTCTTTGCAAAGTGGTGAGGTCATACAGCTTGGGGGGCTGCACAGTCTTTTGTTCGGAAACAACGGCCTTGACCATGACCGTCTGATCCCTCATTAGCTCTGCGATCCGCTGCGCATCTTCACGATCCGTTTGTTTTTCACTGGATACCTTGAAGCCATCAAATGCAAGGTCGGCGGTATAGAGCTTTTCCTTTTGGAATTCCCTGATTGCAGCATCCCGCTGCGCGATCATAGCAAGGGTGGGTGTTTTGACACGCCCCACCGCAAGCTTGCCCCTGTACAGAGCGGACAGCAGCCGGGATAGATTCATCCCGATCAGCCAGTCCGCTTTGTCCCTTGCATCCGCTGAATGGTATAAGTTATCGAATGTGCTGCTATCCTTTAGAATCTGCATCCCCTCCCAAATGGCCTGATCCTCTAGGCTCGATGTCCAAAGTCGCTTGAATGGCTTTGTGCATCCGGCTTGATGGTACACAAGCCGAAAAATAAGTTCCCCCTCGCGTCCGCTGTCCGTGGCACAGATCAGCTCTGTCACATCCTTGCTGTTCATGAGCTTTTTCAGGATGCCAAACTGCTTTTGTTTGTCTTTTGTTACGTCATAGCGCCACGGATCAGGGAGAATCGGCAAGTCTTCCAAGCGCCATACCTTGTATTTTTCATCATAGCTCTGCGGATAGACCGCCGACACCAAATGCCCGACACACCACGATATGTAGTAGTCGGAATTGAAAAAGCAGCCGTCCTTTCGGTCGACTGCTCCTAGTACTTTGGCGATTGTCTGTGCTACACTGGGTTTTTCTGCTATAATTAGTTTGATATGATCACCTTATATTTCTTGTTTTGGTAGTAGTGTTTTTATGTGATTTTTGATATGCTTTAGTTGACCTTGAAAACAGCGGCTTTAACATGAGTGGGCAAACAATCGAAGATGTTTCGCTTCCTCTCTTGGGATACTGCGTAATAGGATTAGGTGCAATTGTCGGATAAAGCGATGAAAGTAGTTCCATCACCCCGCTTTAGGATTGGCTTATGAAGGAGATATAGAGTATGAAACATAAGATTGCAATTTTGTTCATGGCATTATCTATAGCAATAAGCCTAGCTGCTTGCCAAAATAAAACTAACACGATTACAGCAGAGCAAGTGCGAAAAATTGAGGAGTTGGAAGAATTGGTTGACAATCAGTCAAAAGAAATTATTGATTTAAATTCCGAACTTGTGGATTGTTATAAACAGTTAAGTGAGTTTAGCAATAAAATTGAATATTTGCATGGATTTGAGTACGAATCTGAATCGTGGAGCAAAGAAAGGTTCCAGCTTATACAAGCTAACAGAGAATTATTAGAGCGACTGTACGGCAAAACAGAGTTACCCCCCAAAGTAACAAAAGAGCATTACGATTTAGTTGTTGAATGCCCCGATAGCAAATATGGGATTTATGATGACAATAATAATAACGAAATAATCGAAAATTTGTATCTATACGATAGCAAAAGCGATGATTTTCGTGAAACACCAATAGAAACATCTTTAAGTAGCAGTATTATTTTCGGTTATAACAATGAAATTATCACTGCTTACGCTGGTGAAATTAAGGTATATGACCCCGTTACTTTAGAAATCACAAATAAACCTTTTTCGTTTCAGTTTAAAACGAACAAAGAAAATGGAGAAATGACAATAATCAATGGGCTTTGTTATGATACCACTACAGAATGTTATATCTTCTCATATATTGAATTTAACTATAATGAATATCAAGAAAACATTGAAGATTTCCGTACACCACTGAAGCTTCGCATTTTTGATCTGCAAGGACAGCTTATCAACGAGTTGGACGCGGATATTATGGTATGTCCTGCGACTAAATATCAATGGAATATTTACCATTTGCAACCGCTCGAGAACAAACACGTGCGAATATCTGGATACGCTGGAACACTTTTACCTTTAATGATTGTAAAATACTTGTAGCTTTATTCAGATTTAGAGGCACCAGGCCGAATGTTTTTGATTTGCATTCTTATACTACTATTCCATTAAAAAGAACGAGAAAAAATCAAGCAAATGCCTATTAGAGAGCATCCCAAATTTTGTGTAAACCCCTGTTGTGGTGTAGAATAGAAGCA
>CAYNCW010000276.1:0-4133 GCA_964395635.1 uncultured Oscillospiraceae bacterium | reverse complement strand
GATGTATTCACTGAGATGCAAAAAAGAGGTTGGTACGCCACCGAAGCGGCTGATCAAAATAAGGTAACCCAAGTGAGGGATAAATACCAAAACCTTCAAATGTAAATGCCTTGCTTTAGATAAGTTGAGAAAGCTTTTTTAAAGCAAAAAACAGCCCGGCCTTGCACTGAACTGCAGGGCGGGCTGTTTGCTTTTTATAGTTTTTCCGCGGCAATCCTTGCGCGAATGGTGCCGATTAAATGTCCTTTTAGTTCGTAAAGATCCGGTGTTTTTACCCACACCATAGCAGTCATCTTCACATAGGCATAGCTTTGATCGGTTATCCGCACTATGGGGGCTGGATCTTTTAAGGCCAGTGGCGCTTGTGCTATCAGCTCCAGCATAATCTGCTTGGCTTTATCATAATCGCTGGTATCCCGTATGGGAAAGGTTAAATCCAGCCGTCTAACCGGTTCGGCAGAATAGTTCACCACCGTTGCCTTAGAAACATCCCCATTTGGCAAAAAAATCTTTTTGTTATCAATGGTTTGCAGCTGTGTATACACAAGGCCAAGCTCCAATATGGTGCCGGGCTGACTGTTGATTTCTACATAATCCCCTTTGGCAAAAGGGCGACTAAACAAAAGGGTGACACCACCGGCCATATTGGCCAAAGTATCCTTTACAGCCAGAGATAATGCAAGACCCATAACACCCAGCAAGGTGAGCATTGGGGTAAGACGTATACCCAATACCTCTAAACAGGCCACACCCAATAGAATGTACAGCAGCATTTTAGCCACCGAGAGCAAAAACCGGTGCAGGGTTGGATCAATTTTTGCCGATTTAAGCCCATAGCGTACAGACTTCATTAAAACAGCAATAAGCACCCGCCCTATGATAAAAAGCAGGGCGGCTTTACCCAGCTTCGGCAACTGCTCAATCACAAACTGTGCAGCTGTGTTTAAAAACTCTTCAAAGGATAATCCACTGAGAGTATCCAGTGTATCTGAAAATTTTTCGTAAACATCTTCAACAGCGGAAACATCCACATCGGTTATGGTTAACAAGGTCAAAGGCCATTCCCTCCTTATACCTTTTTCAACAGAGGACAAGCAAAGTGTTGAAACTTTTGGAATTTAAAGTAACTGCAATACTGATTTGGGCAGACGAATCATAGCTGCATGACCCAGCACATCCCGCTGCTCATAATCCAAAAGAATGGGGGTGAGCTCTTGTGCACCGCTGTCTGGGTCAAATGGGAACACCTCCAGATGGGTAATCCGCTCCAAAGATTTCCCGGCCTGCTGACTATAGTTTGGCAGGTACTCTACAAGATATTGCAAGTTGTTGTAAAAACTGCGAATTTGCTGGCGGTATTCCCGTATACCGTCTACGGTTACCCATTGGGGCAGCTTTTTCACTGGCTGGTGAAGTGCAATATCCAGCTTACAAAGCCATTGGGCTTCCAAAGTGATGGGTATGTTGTGGCGTTGCATCAGCGCTGCAAGCAGATCATAGGCCTCGGTTTTACCCAGCAGCGCATTGCCTACGGTTTCTTCCCATAGTGTGCCCAAGGCGCGGTAAAAATCATAGGGGGTGGGAAACTGTGGAACAAGGTATGATAGTATATATGCAAACCGACCGCTATTATAGTATCGATCCAAGGCCTGTTCCGCCAAAGATAGCTCTGCCAATTCTCCGAAGGATAGCCAATTGGTAGAGAGCACCTGATAGGGCGCTTTTTCCCGATACTGTATGCCGTATTCTTTGGCACTCGCTTCTATGGCCGAGCCCTTTAGCACCTTGAGAAACCCCAGCTGAAACTGATGGGGCAACAGGGCGTAGACTGTGTTAAAGGAGCTGACAAATGCGCAATACCCTTCATACGGCAAACCCGCAATCAAATCCAGATGCAGGTGAATATTACCGAGTTTTTGCAGCAACCGGATGTTGTGAAACAAAATATCCTGCTTTGCCGGGCGCTGTATTTCCTCCAAGGTTTTGGGATTGCAGGACTGCACCCCGATCTCAAACTGAAACAGCCCTGGGCGTATCCCCGCCAAAAACTCCAGCATCTCCCCAGTTAGCAGATCCCCGGCTAACTCGAAATGGAAGTTGGTTATGCCGTTGTCGTTCTCCTTTAAGAATTGCCAAATAGCCATGGCATGCTTGGGGTTGCAGTTAAAGGTGCGATCCACAAACTTTACCCGCCGGACACCAGCCTGCAAAAACCGGCTCAAATCCGAAAACACCAGCTGTAAATCTCGAAAACGCACACCGGATTTTAGCGAGGACAGGCAATAGGTGCAGGAAAAGGGACAGCCTCGCATACTTTCGTAGTATGGGATACGGCCCTGTAAGCTATCCAAATCCATATAGGCAAAGGGCAGTATATCCATATGCAAAGCAGGTGGCTCCGGGTTTTCCACAAGCTTGTCGCCGGAAAAGTAGGTGAGGCCAGGGCAATGGGTTAGAGGCTTTTCTTGTGTATACAGCCTTATAAATTCGGCCACCGAAGGTTCGCCTTCCCCTCGGATGATACCATAAAAAACCGGGTTACTGCGCAAGAAATCCCTACTGTGGCAGCTCACCTCTGGGCCACCGGCCAACAGCAGGGCTTTTGGCCGAATTTTAGCAAGGTCTCGGGCCAGCTCACACACATGGCGTATGTTCCAGATATAACACGAAAAAAGGTACACCTGGGCGTCCAGATTGTATAAGGCGGTGAGAATACTTTCTGTCCGCTGGTTTACAGTGAATTGGGCGATAGCGGGTGGCTCCAAACCCTGCTGTTCTACAAAGGCGCGGATAGAGCGCACCGCCAGATTGGTGTGGGTGTATTTGGCGTCAATGGCTACAAGGGCTGTGGAAAGTTGTTTCATTTGTGATACTTACTCCCGTTATTTATGGAAAAAGCGCGGTAAAGCTGCTCCAGCAGCAGTACCCGCGCAAGCTGATGGGGAAAGGTCATGGCCGAGAAGGAAAGCCGCAGGTCGGCCCGCTGTTTCACCTGGGAGGAAAGCCCATGAGAGCCGCCGATAATCCACACAATTTCGGAATGGGACTGGGATATATCCGCCAGCTTGTCTGCCAAGCCTTCAGAGGAAATCTGGCTGCCCTCGATACACAGAGCAACCACAAAAGCCCGGGGCGAAATTTTTTGCAAAATTGCCCCACCTTCTATTTCCAACCCCCGTAGTATTTCGGTGGGGCTGGGTTGTTTTGACAGATGTGCTTCTGCAATTTCGGTTACAGTGAGCTTGCAGATGGGGGAAAGGCGTTTTTGATATTCGCTGCAAGCAGCTTTTAGATAGGCTTCTTTTAGGTCGCCCACAGTAAGTATTTGTATAGACAGCATCTGTAGGGCTCCTTTCGGTTAAAACACAACGACTTCACGGGGGAAGCGGGCTGGTGCCACTTTGAGTATGTAATCCAGGTTCTCCTGTAGGGGCAGCTCATCCAAGGCTTGCTTGCTGGACTGGTAAGCCAAATCCGGTAGGTTGTTCTGTTCGCTGAGATGGGCAAGCACCAGTCTGGTGGTGCCGCTTTGCACTAGTCGAATCAGCTCCTGCGCGCAGTCGTTATTGGAAAGATGGCCAAATTTGCCTTTAATCCGCCGCTTTAGGTGATAGGGATAGTTGGAGCAATCCAGCATACCGGGATCGTAGTTGGATTCCAGCATCACCAGGTCACATCCGGTAATCCCCCAACGCACCTCATCGGTAATATGTCCAAGGTCGGTGGCAATGGCTACACTCCGCCCATCTGGTAAAGAGAAGCGAAACCCCACCGGATCGGAAGCATCGTGGGGGATGGAAAAGGTGGTTATCTCCAGATCCCCAATGGTCATGGGGCCGGTACATTCCACCAAGGTGGTCTCCGGCGGGATATAATCCCTGTTTATCAAATACTCCAAGGTACCCTTGGAAGCATATACCGGCAGACGCCACTTTTTTAACAAGGTATGCAGGCCCCGAATATGATCGGTGTGCTCGTGGGTGATGAGCACAGCCTGTAGGTTTTCTGGGCTGAGTCCCTGGGAAGCAAGTGCTTGCCCCATAGCCCGAAAGCTAATGCCTGCATCGATTAAAACGGCGGTGCCGCCACTGCTGAGATAGGTGCTGTTGCCTTTGCTAGAACTGCAAAGGCTG
>CAYNCW010000275.1:0-4161 GCA_964395635.1 uncultured Oscillospiraceae bacterium | reverse complement strand
GTTGCATTCCTGTCCTAGGTATCGTTTAAGAATGTGTTGTTATAAAGTATAGGTTGCTTTACACATTTTTGTATTGGTATTTAAAAAAACTGTAATAACAAACAAAATTGCCGCATGAAACCTATATCACAAATTAAACAAAATATATGCCACTATATTGTTTGCAAATACCAATTGAAAGGACTAGGCGCAAGTCCTAAAATCCAGTTAGCACTGAAAAATGCTATGAAATCATTTATTTATTTGGAATTTTACTACAAAGATGAATAGTTGGTATGGAAATTTTAAGCAAAGCATGAATTTAGGCATATTGTACATTTTGGGTATAGTATGTTGATCTTTAATAATTCATATGATACTCTCTTAATATAAGTTGTCAAATAACCAACCGCATTACAAATGTAAACTTAAGCACCTTATCTTTAATTCGGCATGCCACTTGCCGGAAAAGTGGAAGCCTCAGCTTTTCTACAATCTTGAAAACAAGCTGGGCGAGGGGAGCAGATTATGAAGTTTGAATTAGTTCTCAACTGTGATTTAGAGCTTATTGAGACCCCCATTTGGGATGAACGCCTAAACAGTTTGTATTGGACCGACCTGTTTTCCGGGGATGTTCACCTTTTTAACCCCCAAACAGGCTCCGACAAATTGTGGAAAAAAGTTGGGATGATTTGCTCAGCTATTCCTTGTAAGAATCCAGACCAGGTGCTGTGTGTGTTAGAAAATGGTGCACATCTACTGAGTTTAGAGAGCGGAGAGTTGGAACTGCTGGCAGATGCAGAAGCTGGAAACACAGAAAACCGCTACAACGATTCCAGAGTGGATGAGGCAGGGCGGCTGTTTATGAGCACAGTTTCTAAGCTGTACGGCACTGCCGACTACCGCCCTGATATGTTGGGTGGATTTTACATGTTGGATACAGACCACAAAACTGTAGTGCCTGTTGTAGAAGGCATCCAGCAGTATAACGCCATTGTGTGGACCGGTGACAACCGCAAAATGTATGTGGTGGATACCTATAATGAAAAATTGCTGTGCTTTGACTACAGCTTGGAAAAAGGGCCGATGAGCGGCCCCAGGGTAGCGCTTGACCTGTCACCCCACGGTATGCCGGATGGGATGTGTATCGACAGCCAAGATAACTTGTATATCTTCCACTGGTCTGGCCGCATCACCGTTTGGGACAAGGATTTGTCGATGAAAGAAGAGATTCCCTTCCCGGTGGAATATGTGTGCTGTGGAGGGTTTGGAGGCGCAGACCTTAGTACCCTATATGTTGCAACCTCCAAGTATTGCTACACACCGGAGCAACTGGCAAAAAATCCGGGGGCTGGCGGTTTGTTTGCAGCCCAATGTACAATTCCCGGGCGACCGGATCATTTCTTCGGGTAAACTGATTACCTGTTTGGTAGAGACTCTATAAAATAAATACATTCAAAAGGAGAATGAAACATGCTTAACCCATTTGTATACTCAGTGCCGACTAAAATCGTTTTTGGTGCCGGTGAAATTGCCAAGGTTGGCGAGGAAGCTGCCGCATTTGGAAAAAAAGCACTATTGGTTACATACGATGAAGGATTTGTAAAACAGGTTGGTTTTTATGATAAGGTGAAAGCCAGCTGTGATGCTGCTGGAGTGGAAATGCTGGAGCTGTTTGGTGTAAAAAGCAATCCCACTGCAGAACATGCTGCAGAAGGCATAAAAATTTGTAAGGAACAGAAGCCGGATGTTATTATTGCCCTGGGCGGTGGATCGGTAATGGATGCCGCTAAGTTCATTGGTGTTGGCGCCTTATACGACGGCGACCCCTGGGATTTCCCCACCGGAAAAGCAACCATCCAGTCTACACTGCCTGTTATTGCAGTGGTAACCATACCCGCAACCTCTTCAGAGACCAACCCCACCTCGGTTATGAACAACGAAACATTGCAGCGTAAGGATGGTTTTGTCAGCCCCATTATGAAACCAAAGGTTGCGATTCTCGACACCGATCTGACCTATTCCATTACCCTCAAACAAACAGCCTATTCGGCAGCAGATATCATCTCCCACCTGTTGGAGCATTATTTGGGTCACGACCTTGCATTTGCACCCTACCAAAACCATTTTTGTGAGGGCGGCATCCGCTCCATTATGGAGTGCATGAATCGCCTGTTAGAAAACCCATCCGACCCCGATGCCCGTGCCATCATGATGTGGCAGGCAACTTTTGCTTGGAACGGCTTCTATGATTGCGGTTTTGGCTTGGCCAATTCCAATATACATATTTTGGGGCATTCCTTGTCTAATTTTTATGATACTCCCCACGGTGCAGCTATGTCCATTACCATTCTTGCTACAATGCGGTATTATCTGAAAACCCGCACCAAAAAATATGCCGACTTTGCCCGCGAGGTGTTTGGTGTGCGGGAAGAGGATGACATGGTTGCAGCCTGTGCCGGTATAGCAGCGCTGGAAGCATGGTTTACCAAAATTGGCACCCCTGTTACAATGAGTGAGGCCGGTATAACCGATCCCGATGCAGTGGCAAAATTGGCAGCAGATGCACTGAAAACCGCCATAGCTTGGGGAGAGGCAGAAACCTTTGACTACAATGAAGCTATGTTGCAGGAACAATTTGCTTTGTGCAAATAGTGTTAGGAGGAGCAAATGAGTTGCTTTTTGGGAATTGACGCGGGAACCAGTGGAATAAAAGCAATTGTACTGGATCACACCGGAGCGATTTTGGGTGTGGGTTATGCTGAGTGCAATGTGATTGCCCCAAGGCCCGGCTGGGCTGAGGAGGTTCCACAAGATTGGTGGGAAGCCTGCGACACTGCGGTGAAAATGGCGGTATCACAAAGCGGCCGTGGTCAGGAAATTCAAGGTATAGGGTTTTCCGGACAGATGCAGGGAAGCACCTTGTTGGATAAACAAGGAAATGCTGTGGACAACTGCATTATCTGGATGGACCAGAGAGCCGCTGCGGAAGCAGACGAGATAAATTCTCGGATGCCACAGGACGAAATGTTGGAGATTGCAGCTAATTTTTGCTTGCCCAGCTATTGGGCTCCCAAATTATTATGGCTGCAAAAGCACCGCCCAGATGTGTATGAAAAGACCAGTACGGTTTTGTTTACAAAAGACTATCTGCGTTACCGCATGACCGGAGAGATTGCAACAGAGGTTTCCGATGCCTCCTGTAGCTTTCTTATCGATATGAAAAAGCGGCAATGGTCCCCCCGGTTGTTCCAAGTTTGTGGCCTGCCTATGGAGATTGTGCCAAAACGCCTGTTGGAAAGCCAAGATATTGCAGGGTTCTTGCTGCCCAAGGTAGCAGAGGATTGGGGCATACCCGCAGGTATTCCGGTAGCCGCAGGTGGCGGAGACCAAACAGCTGGCGGTGTGGGTATTGGTGCAGTTGAACCGGGTGTGGTGGCAGCCACAATCGGAACCTCCGGTGTTGTGTTTGGCTGCTGCGATACTCCTTTTGTGGATACTCAGCGCCGTGCTATGTATAGCCTTTGTCATTCAGTGCCAGGGGTATATAGCTATCTGGGCTGTACCTTGGGTGCCGGGGGGTCTTACAAATGGTTGCGGGATACCATCTTTAACACAGAACGGGATGAGATGGAGAAAAAAGGCGAGAACATCTATGCCTTTATGGATACCTTGGCAGAAAAAGCGCCAGTGGGCAGTGAAGGGCTTACCTTCCTTCCCTACCTCAGCGGGGAAGGAACCCCCCATGTGGATCCGAATGCCCGCGGTGTTTTCTTTGGGCTCAGCTACCGGTCGGACAAAGGGGCTATATGCCGCAGCATTATGGAGGGCGTTTCTTTTTCCCTTCGGGATACCATAGAGATTTTACGGGCCACCGGCCGGGACATAACGCAAGTTCGGGCTGCAGGGGGTGGTGCGAAAAGCCCACTGTGGCGGCAGATCCAAGCAGATGTTTACAATGCCACCGTAGTCACCATGAATATGGAAGAGGGGCCGGCAGCAGGAGCGGCAATCCTTGGGGCAGTAGCCGCAGGATTTTTCGGCAATGTGGCAGAAGGATGCCAGGCAATTTTAAAACCTATCAGCACCACCGAACCAATTGCTGCAAATGTTGCTTTGTACAACGAATATTACCAAACCTACCGCTCCCTGTATCCAACCTTACAGGAGACATTCCGCCGT
>CAYNCW010000274.1:0-4168 GCA_964395635.1 uncultured Oscillospiraceae bacterium | reverse complement strand
CCAATTTTCATATGATGTACAAGGAAATTGACTTGTTGGAGGGATTTTGATGTACCGTATCCGGGTGGAGGGAACTGTGCGCTGTGCGGTGGAAGATCTCAACCCCCGCGGGCGTAGAACCATACTATTTGTCCATGGATGGCCCTACTCCAGAGAGATCTTTGAATATCAGTACGATGTGCTGCCCAAGTACGACATTCGCTGCGTCAGTATGGATCTCCGCGGGTATGGGGATTCCGACAAGCCGTGGCGAGGGTATAGCTATGAGCGGTTGGCAGATGATTTGTGTAAGGTTATACAGGAGCTGGATCTGAGAAATATTACCCTGTGTGGGTTTTCCATGGGCGGTGCTGTCTGCGCCAAATATATGGCGCGCCATAAAGGATTTCGGGTATGCAAGCTGGTGCTGATGGGGGCTGCATTACCCGTATTTGTGCGTACGGCGGAAAACCCCACCGGCATGACCAGGGAACAGGTGGATGCATTGATCGCCCAGATATACCAGGACAGACCCGGTGTTTGTGCCAGCTTTAGCCGGATGTGTTTTTATAAAGAGACCAGCTCGGCGTTTATGCAGTGGTTTATCAATCTTGCCTTTAAATCAGCAGGCAGATCTTGTATTGAAGGGCTTGTTGCTCTTAGAGATTCCGATCTGCGCCAGGATTTGGCCCAAATTAAGGTACCCACCGCCATTTTCCACGGTGTTTGTGACAAGGTCTGCCCGTTCCCCATGGCGGAGCAGATGAAGCAGCGCATTTCTGGATCGGTGATAGTGCCTTTTGAGCGCAGCGGGCACTGTTTATTCTATGATGAAAAGGAAAAATGCAGCAGCCTATTGGTAGACTTTGTAAACAGCAATTGGCCATGATTGAATACTTATCAAATATAAATACTTAATGTATAATACTATAAGTATTTAATTATTAAGTTATCACTAAATGCAATATAAACCGGATACCAAAAGGTATCCGGTTTATATTGCATTTGTATTCTTTACTGCATATTGGGGGAAGTATTACTTGTCTTATTGGTGGAGGCATCGGCCTTTTGTATGCGCTCTCTGCGCTGGTCAATCAGTTTTTGCATATGGGTGGGCAATGCGGCGTAATAGGGGTTTTGCAGGTTGTTTTGGGTTGCCTTGTCGGATACGGGTTTTTGATAGGACATTGGGTCACCTCCCATAAGATTTAGCCTTACTTAAGAAGATTCATCCTATGGTTAGTATTTACAGATTTGTGTGCTTCCATACAAAAACACCGACGTGTTTTACAGCACGCCGGTGTTTTGCTATGCATACAGGCTTTTACATGCCCATAATAAAGAAACGGATAATAAACAGCACCGCCAGCCCGGCACAAAGGGGGTGAATTTGCTTGGTTTTGCCGGTAAACAGCTTGATAAGTACATAGGAGATAAGGCCAAATGCAATACCGTTGGCAATGGAATAGGTCAATGGCATCATGGCGATGGTGAGGAAGGCGGGAACCGATTCGGAGATGTCGTCCCATTCCAATTCTTTAATGGCGGAGATCATTAGGCAGCCCACATAAATCAGCGCAGGGGCGGTTGCAGCAGAGGGCACAATGCCCACAAAGGGGGCCAACACAATGGCTGCCAGAAACAATACCGAGGTAACCAGAGAGGTGAGACCGGTTTTACCACCTTCACCGATTCCAGCTGCGGATTCCACATAGGTGGTTACAGTGGATGTGCCCAGCATAGCACCGGCTGTGGTGGCTACTGCATCACACAGCAGTGCTTGGTTTATGTTCTTCATGCTGCCATCCTTGCGCAGTAGCCCTGCACGCTTTGCGGTGCCCAGCAGGGTGCCGATGGTATCGAACATATCCACCAACGAGAAGGAGATAACCAGCACAATTAGGGTGAAAAGAGCACTGGCAAATTCTTTGCCGCTGAACATGCTGGTGAGACCATCGGCAAAGGCAAACAGGGAAACCTGTGTAAAATCAGTAAACTGGGTGGCAAAATTGATGGAAAAATCGGTGGGCAGTATGGTGACATTCATGGGGATGCCCAGAACAGTGGTGGCAAGGATACCAATCAGTATGGCGCCCCGTATTTTTAATGTGGAAAGAATGGCAATGAGTATAAGGCCGATAAAGGTGAGTACAGCAGGCATTACCGTTGCTCTCATCTCCGGCGTCGAAATCGCCGAAAAGTTCACCAGAGACACCAAGGTGGCGTCGTGGTTTACGACAATACCTGCGTTTTGCAGGCCCAAGAACGCCAAAAACAATCCAATTCCCGCAGAAATTGCTATTTTTATGTTGTGGGGAATACACGCCACAATCATTGCCCGCAAACCGGTAAGGGTTATGATTAAGAACAAAATACCCGAGATGAACACCATACCCAGGGCTTGGTTATAGGCATACCCGTAGGTGGCCATTACAGTAAAGGCAAAAAATGCGTTGAGCCCCATGCCTGGCGCTTGTGCAAAGGGTATCTTTGCATAAAGGGCCATCATCAGTGTGCCGATAAAGGATGCAATACAGGTGGCAAAGAATACGCCGTTAAATACCTTGGCAGCATCTTCCCCCACAATTCCTGCACCGGCAGACAATAGATCCGGGTTTACAAACAATATGTACGCCATGGTAAAAAATGTGGTGAAGCCTGCAATAACCTCTGTCCGAACTGTGGTACCGTTTTCTTTTAGCTTAAAGGTTCTTTCCAACATGCCCAAACACTCCTTTCTCTCTCTAACACCTGCTATGCTACACATTAAATTGTGCAGCCCAATAATGCCGATGGACAGTGTGGCCGTTAAAGATACTGGGGGAGGGGGGAGCTTACCGGGTGACCGCAAATGTACCCAAAACAGTGGGCTGATGACTACACCACCATCAACGGCATAACTATATCATTAATCTACGCAAAATGCAAGTGAAACAGCCCTTTCCGCCATATTGGAATTACTTGCTCTTAAAACACTTTTGCGGTATACTGATATTATAGGAAAAAAAGGGGTTAGGCTATGGAAGAGATTCAGTATATACCTGCAAAAACAATCATTACCCGCACAAAAGGGGCGGGGTGGTTTGGCACCGAGTACAATATGAATATCTACCGAGGGTGTAGCCATGGTTGTATTTATTGCGACAGCCGCAGCGATTGCTACCAAAATGCAGAGTTTGACAAGGTGAAGGCCAAAAAGGATGCACTGAGCATTCTCCGAAAAGATTTGCAGCGCAAGGTGAAGCCCGGTGTCATTGGTACCGGCGCTATGAGCGATCCCTATAACCCCCAGGAAGCAAAGCTGCTTTTTACCCGCCATGGATTAGAACTTATCAGTGCCTACAACTTTGGGGTGGCTATTGCCACCAAAAGCCCGCTGGTTTGCAGAGATATGGATATCCTAAAAGAGATACAGGAGCATTCTCCTGTGCTTGTAAAAATGACCATAACCTCAGCTGAGGATGATTTGTGCAGGAAAATCGAGCCCTATGTAGCCCCCAGCAGCCAGCGATTTGCGGCAATTCGCAAGTTGAGTGAAGCAGGTATTTTTACCGGTGTGCTGCTGATGCCGGTGCTACCTTTTTTGGAAGATACACCGGAAAATATACGCGCTATAGTCCAGCAGGCAGAAAAGGCAGGTGCTCGATTTGTCTATCCCGCCTTTGGTGTGACTATGCGAGACGGCCAGCGAGAGTATTTTTTAAACCATTTGGATCAGCAGTTTCCCGGACTGGCGGCTAGATATATCAACCAATATGGCACACGGTATACCTGTGGTTCCCCCCGCGCAAAGGTGCTCTGGGATATATTCCGGGAGGAGTGTGGTCGTGTGGGCATGTTGTATAAGATGCCGGATATAATTGCAGGATACAAGATGGGCTACCAAAGTAGCCAGCTTTCATGGTTTTAAGTATTTGGGCTTTAGGGGAGCCAGAGAACTGCAACATACTTGGGAAAAGGACACTGGGGAGCAGTAGCGTTTAGAGGATGAGAAACGGTTGTAATAAAATTATAAAAAATCTGTCGAAACCTATTGACTTCCCTTGCAGCATCTGATATAATAACGTTCGTTGCCAGTTCAATAAGCGCTGAAGGTAAGGCAAGCTGTGTTGACAAGTCGGCATAATTGACTATATGCTGGTGTAGCTCAGTTGGTAGAGCAGCTGATTTGTAATCAGCAGGTCGGGGG
>CAYNCW010000273.1:0-4175 GCA_964395635.1 uncultured Oscillospiraceae bacterium | reverse complement strand
GGAGGGGGCACTGTCATGAAATACCGGGTATACCTTGCTGCACTGCTTTTCAGTAGCCTATTGGGCGGTTGTGTATTTTCCTCCGCTTCGCAAACAGAAAACCCTAAAATTGCTGTGATAACCCAATCGGATAAGGAATATTTTTGGCAGGTGATGTTTGCCGGAGCAAAATCCGCAGGGGTGGAGTATGGTTTGGAGGTGGATTTGTTTGCCCCGGCTATCGAGGATAGCTACCGGCAGCAAATCACCTTAATTGAAAAGGTGGTGCGGGATGGATACGATGCCCTGCTGTTTGCATCCTGCGACTACAACGCAACAGTAGCAGCAGTGGAGGCTGCTATGGATGCAGGGGTGCAGGTCGTTACCATAGACAGCGGCATTGCATCTGGCCGGGGAATCTCCTTTATCGGCAGCGATAACCTGGCGGCAGGGTATGCTGCCGGCAAAATATTGGGTAGCTTTACCCAAAACACTGCCAATGTAGCCATTGTGGGAACCGGTAAATTTGCTGCCAGTAGTATACAGCGCAACCAAGGGGTGCTGGAGTATCTTGAGCAAACCCCAGGCATGCAGCCACAGGTAGGAAGCTTTTCTCCATCCAACCGGGAGGCACCCTATCAGGCAATATTGGCAATACTGGAGCAAAATCCGGAAATTGGCGCCATAGTGGCGCTAAATGAATGGAGTGCACTGGGAGTTGGGCAGGCTATAGATGAGCTGGAACTGGGTGAAAAACTTCCGGTAGTAGCCTTTGACAACAACGAAGAATCCGTACAGATGCTGGAAAAAGGGGTTATTGATGCGCTGATTGTACAAAACCCTTTTGCTATGGGCTATTTGGGCGTGGAACAAGCACTGGCACAGCTGGCAGGAAAGACGGTGGAAGAAACCACCGTATACACCGAAACAGTGGTGGTAACGGTGGACAACATGTTTACCGCCCAGAACCAAAAGCTGCTGTTTCCCTTTACACCATAATCCAGAATTTGTCCTTACGGGCCAAGATGCTGGGTGAATACACTATAAACCTAGATTCGACAACATGTTATGGATTTAACCCTTGTACTTTTTTTGGTGTATGGTATAATGAAAAACAATGATAAGTGAGAATAAACTGCGCCATTGCGCAGTGGACAGGGGGAAAAATGCAGCAAAAACTAAGGCTTTACACGCCTGTGATTGTGGTTTTGATTGTGCTGAGCGCTGTGCTGACAGCACTTGCCTTTCCCAACCGAATGCTGTTTTTTATAAGCGCTGCTTTAACCTGCGCTGTTTATATTGCAGTGCTATTGTTGTTGCGCCACACCAATAAGCAAACCCGTCAGCTTTTAGCAGAGATCGAGCAGGGTGTACGCAACACCTTGGATGGAGACTTGACCCAGTTTCCCATGCCGGTTATGACCATCCACGGCTCGGAAATTGTATGGTACAACGACCTGTGTGCCCAGTTGTTCTTTGATGGACGGGATATGCGGGGCGAAGATGTGAGCGATGTTCTGCTGGGGGTGGATCTGCGCAATGCGCTACCCACCAATGGCTATGATATTGAATACGGCGGAAAGATGTACACCGCCTTCATCACCCATCGCCTAAGAGGAGACGATGCTGTCTCGGTGGTGTATTTGGTGGAGGATACCCAGCTGAAATTTTACGCCTCAGAATATCACCGCACCAAACCCTCTATTGCTCTAATTGTGGTGGACAACTACGAAGAGATGATGCAGGACTACAAGGATTCGGAGCGGGCGCAGATAATGGGGGATATTGAGGGCATTGTGGAAGCCTATATGGCCGAGCACCAGAGCTTTGTCACCAAAGTATCCCGGGATCGCTACATTGCGGTGATTCAGGAGCAAGGCTACGAGGAGATGCTAAGTGGCAAATTCGACCTGCTGGATAAGGTGCGGGCCTTGCAGGTAGGGGATCGGATGAAAGCAACCTTGTCCATTGGTGTGGGCAGGGATGCCGGGGATCTATTTGAAGCCGAAGCCATGGCCCGTCAGGCACTGGATATGTGTCTTGGCCGAGGTGGTGATCAGGCGGCGATTAAAACCCAAAACGGCTACGAATTTTATGGTGGTGTGTCCAAGGCTATTGAGAAGCGCACCAAGGTGAAAACCCGCATTATAGCCGCTGCTTTGGGAGAACTCATCGAAACCTCCTCCAATGTCATCATTATGGGGCATCGGTTTGCGGATCTGGACTGTCTTGGTTCGGCTGTGGGTATTTTAAAAGCTGTGCGGGCTATGAACAAGCCCTCTGTAATTGCCATCGACCAAACCAAGAACCTTGTGAAGCCACTGCTGAAAAAGCTTGCCTTAGGAGGATATGGCCCAGCGGATTTTGTGCGGCCAGCGGATGCCTTGGATCTGGTGGACAACGGAACTTTGCTGATTATTACCGATACCCATGTGCCCCATGTTCTGGAATCCGAAGAGCTTTACAGGGCGTGTAAGCATGTGGTGGTAATAGACCATCATCGCAAGCTGGCCACCCACATTGATAATGCGGTTATTTTTTACCACGAACCTTATGCATCCTCCACCTGTGAAATGGTGGCGGAGCTGGTGCAGTATTTTCCTGTACAGCCCCAGATAAATCGGGTGGAAGCCGAAGCCATGATGGCTGGCATTATGCTGGACACCAAAAACTTTGTGCTGCGCACCGGTGTGCGTACCTTTGAAGCAGCTGCCTATCTCCGCCGTTTGGGGGCGGATACGGTGGAGGTGCGCAAGTTGTTTGCCTCCTCCATGGATGCCTACCAGCAAAAAGCAGCGCTGGTATCCACTGCGGAGATTCACCACGGCTGTGCCATTGCAGTATCGGATTACGGCTCCAAGGATATTAAGATAGTGGCACCTCAGGCTGCCGACGAGCTGATGACCATTAGCGGGGTGGAGGCCTCGTTTATCATCTTTGCCTACGACAATGTGATCAATATTTCTGCCAGATCCCTAGGAGCGTTTAATGTACAGGTGATTATGGAAAAGCTAGGCGGTGGCGGACACCAAACCATGGCCGCAGCCCAGTTCCCAGATGACAACATAGACAATGTACGCACCCGGCTTATGGAAGTGATTGCCTCCTACAGTACACCCACTATGAATCAGCCAAAGCCACCCACCCATCCCCAGCTACACCACCAGGGGCAGCATAAAGAAGAGGTGGGGGGGTAATACCCTGAGTTACTATTGTGCCGCTTTGCAGAGAAGCGTTGCTTTTCTGCAGCGCGGCGCTTTCCGGTCTACCGGAGTTGTCCATTGGGTTTTTCTTCGGTAGATACAATGCCTATGAATTAGAAAGGATGGAATTGGATATGAAGGTTATACTGCAAGCAGATGTGCAAGGAAGCGGCAAAAAGGGAGATTTGGTCAACGTATCCGACGGATATGCAAAAAACTTCTTGATTAAGAAAGGTCTGGCTGTTCCCGCCACCAACCAGGCTGTCAATGATCTCAAGGCAAAACAGTCCTCCGCTCAGTTTAAAGCCAAACAGGAAGCCGATGCGGCTCAGGCAGTTGCCAACGAGATCAAAGAAAAGACAGTCAAACTCACCGCCAAAGCAGGGGATAGCGGCAAGCTATTTGGCTCAGTGACTGCCAAAGAAGTGGCAGAGGCCTTGGAAAAGCAGTATAAAGTTGCTGTAGACAAGCGCAAAATTGCCCTTGAGTCGGAAATCAAAGCCTTTGGCACCTACAGCGCCGAGGTTAAGCTGCATCCCGGCATCACCGCCAAAATTTATGTTATGGTGGGCGAAGAATAAAATTGCCTACAGCTTTTGATCATAATTCAAAAAATGCCTAAAAGACCGATGAAACACAGCAGGATTACCGAGCCTTGGGAGGATTTAAACATGGCGTCCGTAGAAAACGTCTATTCCGGCGGCTACGCCACCGATTTAATGGATACGCTACCCTATAACCTGGAAGCAGAACAGTCGGTTTTGGGTGCTATATTGGTGGACAGCAGCTGTCTTGCGGTGGTTATGGAGCATGTCAAACCCGAGTGCTTTTACCGGCCCGAGCATGTGAAGCTGTTTGAAATTATGATACGGCTGTTTGCCACTGGCCACCCCATCGATTTTATCACCGTTTTGGAACAAGCAAGACGGGAGGAAGTGTTTGTCAGCGACGGCGACGCCAAGGTGTATCTGGCCCAGCTGGTGCAGATTGTTC
>CAYNCW010000272.1:0-4219 GCA_964395635.1 uncultured Oscillospiraceae bacterium | reverse complement strand
AAGAAACTGTGCCCATCTTACGCATAAAATCCAAGAGTGAACTACAAGACATGGTACGAGCCCAGATGCGTATGGACGGCCAGGACCCGGATAGCATGGAAATTATTGAGCAGGACGGCACAATTTATATTTAATAAGTCAAAATCTCCCCAACCTCGATTTCGAGTGTGGGGAGATTTTTGTATACTCCTAGGGCTTATCTCAATCTGAGATTTTCTTGCTTTGTCCTGCTGTAAACCTTTTTATGGAGTTAAAATTCCATAGTCTTGAATTCATCAATAAAGTTGCTGATAAAGTCAACGGTCATATCCAGGCACTTTTGACCAAACTCCACGCTGGCATCCTTGGGGTGTCCCGGACCGCACCAGCCGTTTGGTGCCACAGCTTCGGTTCCCCGAATCATCTTCACGGTGCCGCCATTGAGCCGAACAGCCTGAATATAGGCAACGCTTGTGTTTTTGCTGGGGGCTGTTACATTGCTCTCACAAAAAGCAGAGCTATCCACATATTCGGGGGAAATTGCCATCATTACCGATGTTTCCTGAATATCCCCATGCCCCCCTGCTAAGGATTTATCCAGCTCTGCTACCAAGCTCCACCAATCCAACGAGCAGCAAACACCGCCAGCCTTGTAGGTTTCAATCCCCACCCTATCCAGGGCAGGATTGTTGCCGCCATGGCCGTTGATGAACAAAAACTTTTTGGCGCCATGTGCCATCATAGAACGCACAATGCCCGAAACTACGGTATAAACCCCATCTATGCCAATATCCACCGAACCGGCAAACGCCGTGTGATAGGGGCAGCAGCCATAGGGCAAGGGGGGCATGATCACAACATCTTCCCTATCGGCAATCTTGCTGACAAAATATTGGGGTATAATATAGTCGGTTCCCAACGCCAGATGGATACCGTGTTGCTCGATACTACCAATAGGCAGAACAACAATGGGGTCCTTTTTCAGTGCTTCTTTTGCTTGTAAAGTTGTTAATTTCTCCAATAACATATACAATTACCTACCTTTATACATTATTTTTTTGAAAAATAGCAAAGTGCCTGTGGATAACACTGCTTTCCGGTGGCTTAGTAACAAGGCTGACCACCAGCATAACCACCAGAGCCACGGCTGTTGCCGGCAAAAGGGCATGTGTTCCCTGAAGTGCTGCCTTTGCGGGTTTTACCATGGTGAAGATAAAGATCAACACCTCGCCAACTGCTACCGCAGCAATTGCACCTGTGAGAGTAGCCCGTTTCCAATACATTCCCACAATCACCGGAACGATGAACACCGCCATACTGGTAAAGGAGAAGAGATTGATTTCAAAAATGCTGCCAGGCTTATTTACACCGAAGATAATAACAGCAACACCGATGATAACCGTAACAATACGGGAAAGCTTCATAACCTGCTCGTCTGATGCATTTTTATTGATCATCTTCTGATAAATATCACGTGTGACAGCACCGGTGGATACCACCAGCAATGCATCGATGGTAGACATTCCTGCCGCAACGATACCTGCAATGAGCACCGATGCCAAAATGGGATGAAGACCGCGCTGCAGGATAATAGGCACTACCTGATCCTGCACTTCCAGGTTTTGAATAAAGGTTATGGCGTTAACACCGGACCATTCAATCAGTGTTGCGGAAAACCACATACCAAAGGTACCCAGCAGTACTGCCCGAAACATGACCTTGTGGTTTTTCATTGCAAAGAACTTGGTAAACAACTGTGGCTGGCCAATGGTGAACAAGGACCACAAAAGAATATTGGAGAGATAGAAGGTAAAGGGCATATACCCGTTAGCACCGGGGAATGTCAAAAATGCCTCGCTCTTCGCCTGCAGCACCTGGTTGATGTTTGCAAAGCCGCCACCCATGGTAACCGATATAACAAAGGTGACAAGTGCTGTTAAGATCATAAGGGAACCCTGAATAACGTCGGTAAACATAGCGCCCTTCATACCGCCGCTCATACAGTACAAAATAACAATGATACCAAACCCGATAATTCCATAGGACGCAGGAAGCCCGGTGAATACATTGACGATAACACCGGCGCCAATAATCTGTGCACCCATGGCTGGAACCAAAATAAACGCCATCAGAACTGCCAAAATTCCACCAATAGAACGGGAGCCATAGCGGTCGCTGAGATAGTCGGACATGGTGAGGAAATTATAGTTGTGGCCGAGCTTTATCAGTCTGCGCCCTACAATTAGCGCAGGAATAATCATACAAAAAGTAGCTCCCGGAACCGATATTGCCATACCTGCATAACCGGTTTTGTAAATGGTACCGGGTACACCCAAAAAGGTACCCATGCTAAACTGGGTGGAAAAATATGCAATACCGGTTACCAGTGCGCCAGCTTTACCGCTCAGTACAAAAAAGTCGTTGATAGACTTTGTACCTCTGCTGGCATATATGCCGATTATTGCCATCATTCCCAAATATAAAGCCAATACTATGTAAAAAGGCAGTGGAGTTGGTTGTACAACCGCCGCTTCCGTCATAGCGCAATCCTCCTTTTAAACTCACAAATACACACTGAGATCCTACTCTTTGTCATCAAATTCGTGATATTCCGGCCGCTTTAGGCATTGAACCGAATAAACAATAATCAGCCCAAAGGTAACGGCACCCAACACCAACCACCCAAACACATACGAGGGTACGCCGCCAAAGGACGGGATATATGTTTCGGAATAGAAGAATGATAAGGGCATCATAATCAAAAAATACGGTACCATAAACACCCAAAACCACACTGTCTCAAACTTGGAACCTTTCATGATCCTTTCTCCTTTCGCTATATGTTTTGCTCCGCTCCATAGCTGCTGCCTGCCTATTCCACCACCCTTATTGCCATACTTTGCCGAAATACCCTAAATTTCATATGGAAATTCGGGTATTTCCATAAAAATTAAGGATTGATTTCTAGAATAACTGTATCGGTATATTACTACACTTTGGTAAATTTGTAAAGTATGTATTTTATTCTAGACACTCTATTATAGTATATGCTATACTTAGGTATAGGAAAAAAGTGCACCCATTTTATGCAATGGATCTGCATACTGGATTTGCACTTTACATATCGATTTTACACTTTGTGGCATTGGGATGTTATAAGGCTGCATCGCTGTATTGTACGCCTGCCATTAAAAGTAGATTTTATATTCAGGTCTCCCAGTTTTCTAAAAAGTCGATTTCGCTTAACTGTAGCCGCATTTCTTTACAGGTTTGTTCTGATCCGCGAATTTCGTCCTTTACAGTCATATATTTTCCACTGAGCTCTATTGCCAAAACCGAAGCCACAATATTGGCTAACATAATAGGGGCTGCATAGGAATTAAAAAACACCAGTGAATCGGTGGCGCTGACCAAGGTTACCTGTGCGTGCTTGGCCACTGGTGAAGCCATTCGGTCGGTAATGCAGACCAGGGGAATTCCTTTTTTGTGAAGCAACTGGCACAAAAACAGAGTTCTGTTTTGATATTCCGGATAGGCTACAATTAGGAACACATCCTCCTGTGATGCGTTGAGCATTTGCAGGGCGATTTTGTCACTGTTTTCTACCACAAATTCCACCACATCCAAACCCAAAAGCTGCAAGCGATTGTATAGCAACATGGTTACCACTTTGGATGCGTTGTGGGCTGCCAAGTAAATGCGTCTTGCCCCCTTGAGCATATCTACCACCTTGCGGATATCCTCATGGTTGAGACAGGAATAGGTGCGCTGTATAGCGTCCATATCCTTGCGATATACCTGATCCACCATGCTTTTTAGTTCACCATGGTGGCTGGTAATGGCCGACACCATTTTTTCACTGGGAGATAGGCGCATGCTAATATAGGCTTGGAGCGCATTTTTCAGCGAAAGAAAGCTGTCATAGCCCAATTTACGGGTAAAGTTCATAATGGTTACTTCGGTGGTACCCACCTTTTCACTCAGCTTTTTCATGGATAAAAAACAAGCCTCATCCGGATTGTTAATAAGGTATTCTGCAATTTTTTTCTGCACCCTGCTCATTGCACCGTAGCGTTCCCCGATAATATCTATCACATGCATTGTCCATTTCCTCCAGCCTGTGGCGGCAGCACATATTGTTTGTACATCTATGTCCTGGACTTGCGTATCAATTTTTTTAAAGAGCTATAGAATTTACAGAGAGAATAATCCACCATAAAACACATTGTACAATATTATA
>CAYNCW010000271.1:0-4219 GCA_964395635.1 uncultured Oscillospiraceae bacterium | reverse complement strand
CTCTCATCTACGACATTTCCGAACTGGTGACTCCTGTGGATTTTGCGGACAACATGAATGTATCCGGCGTCTGTACCTTTGAAATGCTGACGCCGGATGTACGCCCAGAGGAAGGTAACGGTGTTAAAGTCACCTGCGACGGCGTTACTTACTTTGCCGGTTACATTTTCAAGCTGGGCTTTTCCCACACAGGAGAGGCAAAGGTGACGGCCTACGACCAGCTTCGCTACCTCAAGGCCAACGACACGTATGTTTTCAAAAATAACACCGCCAGCCAAATTGTCAAAACCCTGTGCAGCGCTATGGGCCTGCGCACCGGTGTGATTGAGGACACAAAATATTCCCTTGGCACCATGACCTTTGACAATAAGTCAATGCTGGATATGGTGGCGGACTGTGTCACCAAGACCCTTATAGACAAAAAGCTAATTTATTTTTTAAAAGATAATGCGGGTAAGGTAGAATTTAAAAGCATACAAAGCTGCATTTCCGATTTGCTCATCGACCCAGAGAGCCTGCTCTATGGCTATAATTATGAGCGTGATATTGACAGCGACACGTACAACCAGATCAAGCTGGTGCGGGACAACAAGAAGACCGGACAGCGTGAAGTATATATGACCAAGGACTCCAACAGCATTAGCAAGTGGGGTACGTTGCAGTATTATGAAAAGCTGGATGATGAGGTTACGCCTGCACAGGCCAAGGAAAAGGCCGACAGCCTGCTGTTCCTAAAAAACAGGGTGGGGCAAAAGCTGTCGGTAGATGTGCTGGGGGAAAAGACTGTCCGTGCTGGTAACATGATTTTTATTGACCTACCGGATGCGAATGTACGCAAGTATCTGCTTTGCATCGCTGCCAGACATCAGTTTACCAATGCAGCCCACACGGTAAAAGCAGATTTTAAACTGGTTTAAAGGGGGGGAAAAAACACTTTGAGAGTAGATCAGGTTCAAAAAATAATGACAGGATATATGCAAAACTCTGGCAGGGGTGGTTTCCTTACTGGCAAGGTGACTTCCATATCCCCCCTCACCATTCAAGCGGGTAAGCTTTCGCTGGATGAAGCCAGCCTGTACATAACCGATAATTGCATCGGACTGGTGATGCATTTAGAACACTCCCATATCTGCAGCTGTGGGGAAACCGACAAACGGCTGCGAGACTGGGTAATCCTGAGGGAACCGTTCAAGGTAGGAGATGGCGTACTGCTCCTGTCCCGTCCGGACAACGTAGACGGCGTGAAGTACATCGTGCTCGACCGCATCCAGCCCTATGTCAATATCCGGGAGGTGGTGGCCAGATGATTCCAGAGCTGCGGGCAGATATAGAGCTTGCTTTTGCTGAGCCTCCCTCCAAAACATGGCGGCTGGATTTGCAGGATGGCAGAATTAAAGGCTTTATTGATGAATTGGATGCGGTGGGGCAGTCAGCCTTCATGGCCATCCAGTGCAACCGCTACCAGCACCTTATTTTTTCTTGGCAGTATGGCAGCGAGCTGGCCACCCTCATCAGCAAAGACTCAGATTATGTATTTTCCGAGGCAAAGCGTATGATTGCCGATGCCCTTTCCACCGACACACGAATTACCGATGTGCGGGATTTTGTGCTTGAAGGTGGTGTCATTTCCTTTACCATAGATACGATATTCGGCAGTAAGAACATTCGGAAGGAGTTGATGGAGAGTGACATTTAATGAGATTATGGAGCTGATGCTCTCCCGTGTACCGGACGATGTGGACAAACGAGATGGCAGTATCATTTGGCACGCTATCTCACCAGTAGCCGCCATGGTGGCCGAACTTTGGGCCTATGGTGACAACATACACAACTCATCAATTCCAGACAATGCGATGTGCTCCGGTTCAGTGCTGACCAGAAAGTGTGCAGAGCATGGCGTAAACCGCTATCCCTCTACCAAGGCTATCCGGCGTGGTATTTTTGAGGACTTCAATGGTCAACCTGCCCATGTAAATATTGGGGAGCAGTTCGCAGCCGAAGGCATCAACTATGTGGTAATTGACCGGATTGTATCCGGGGAATACAAGGTGCAGTGTGAGGAGCCTGGCATCGTGGGAAACAATTACTTTGGCCCCATCCTACCACTGGACAGCGGTCACCAGCTGGGCACTGCCACCTTGAGCGATGTGCTGGTATCCGGTGAGGAAGAGGAAACCGACGAAGAGCTGCGCGTTCGGTTTTATATCGAGGTAAATGCGCTTCCATTCGGCGGTAATGTGTATCAGTACCGCAAATGGGTGCTGGATATCCCCGGCGTGGGCAACACAAAGATTTTTCCCACGCCGAACGGGCAAGGTGGGCGCGTACATATCGTTATTGTCGACCCGAATAACCGTCCCATTTCCCCCGAGTTTATTACCATGCTTCAGGAACAAATTGACCCTGAACCTCATGGTCAAGGGTTGGGCACAGCGCCCATCGGCCACCGAGTGAGCATATCTACCGTTCAGGAAGTGACCGTTTATGTGGCTGCCTCAGTGCTGCTCAAAACTGGTTACTCCTTAGCCTCGGTGCGGGCCGATGCAAAGGAAGTCATCCGGCGTTATCTGGCGGAACTTTCCTTCATAGACAACATTGTGCGTGTGGCCCGAGTGGAAGCAGCCATCCTTGCAGTTGAAGGCGTCCGGGACATAGCAGCCACCACTTTGAACGGCATTGCCTCCAACATTACTTTGGCTCAGCAGTTTGACCAGTACGAGGTACCCGTCCTAGGTGATCTGATGCTTATGGAGGGTTAGCTATGTGGAAGTACACCGAATATTTGGAGCCATATCTGCGGGAGGTTAAGGAGGTCAAGGTGCTGGGTGATGCAATAGACCCTGATGCAGAGGCTGCCCAGCAGCAAGTTATCCAAACCTACCACAACCAATTTATCACAGCCTGCAATGAGGAAACCTTGCGTCGAAGGGAGCGGCTGTTTGAAATATCCGCCGACCCGACAACCGAGCCGCTGGACTTTCGCCGGAAGCGGCTCATTAACCGCTACAGCATGAAGCTGCCACTCACTATGAATTTTTTACTCCAGCGTCTGGACACCATCATTGGTAAGGATATGTACAGCTGCTGGGTGGAATATGGGGACTGGCATCACCGGCTGGGAAGCTGGCGGCTTGGTGCCCATCCCTTCCGTGATGAGGAGTATGTCCTGCACATCGATGCGGTGACTGAAAGCGCCGCATGGTACCACGAGGTGCATGTGCTGGTCAACAAGGTCAAGCCCGCTAATATTGTGTTTGCATTCAGTCCTATGGCAACCCACGGCTTCGCAATCTCCGAGATGGTAGGTTCCTACCCCGCGAAGTGGAATTATCGTCTGGGCAGCTGGAAGCTGGGGTACAAACCGTTTCTGTCTGTGGGAGACCGGATAGCCTCTAGCTGGTACTATAGGCTAGGCCACTGGCGGTTGGGACAGAAGTCCTTTGGGGAACATCCGATGATGGAGGTAATCAAGGTGCCAGAGCATAGTAGCATACAACCAAATTTCCTAAACGAACACGCCCAGCTTAGTGCTATAAGGGTGGCGGCGGTTCGACTCAATAACAAGCTAATCATTCATGATCTGCAAAAGGTAGCGGATGGGGATACGGCCACCATCCGCTATACTGTGTCAGCGCTCATGGGCCTAAGTGAAATTACCAGTATAGAGCTGCTGCGAGAGGATGAGAGCATCATCACCTCCAGTGACGTTTATATCCCAGTACCAGGAGAGGATCAAATCATTATAAAGCATGTGATACCACACAAGGAGGGTGTTGTGAATGGCTGACAACTTACTGTTTCCGCAACCACTTCCGGCTGACCTGCCGGAGAATTTGGAGTATAACCAGATTATTGCGCCCACTGGCGCAGAAATAGGCAGGCCCGCACAATACGGATACAACTACCTATTGCAGCAGGTCAATTCCGCTCAGCGGGCCTGTAACGCATTGTCGCAGATCGCCGCTTCATTATCCTCTGAGCAGATCGCATACCTCAATGACGCCATGACCGATGTGAGCGACCTCAAGGGAGCGGTTGATTGGCTTTTGGCGAATAAGGTGAACATGCCGGTGGAGATTCCGGCCGGAGCCGACCTCGATAATTACACACAACCGGGGCTTTATGTGTGTGCATATCATGGAACAGCACAAAGCTTATTGAACAGCCCTACAGCATATGGTTTTAGTCTGTTGGTTGAAACAGGTATGGGGGCGGGAGC
>CAYNCW010000270.1:0-4229 GCA_964395635.1 uncultured Oscillospiraceae bacterium | reverse complement strand
ACCTCTTTGCGTATATTCTGATGAAATTCTTATTTTGCTTTATCCAAAGCTTCTTTTGCCAAAGTGGTGAATGCATTTACATGAATGGTTACACCGCTAACTGCATCGGTATACCCCTCGTTGTTTACAGTAATTTTATCCAAGGACTGATTTTCTACCAAAGCTTTTTCCATAGAGGCTGCTTGCTCATGCCACTGGGACTTTGCACCGGCTTTCATCATATCATATTCACCGTTGCGGGAAAGGGTTTTCTTGTCTTGGCCTTGTTCATTTACCGCATTCCAATCCACATCGGTAATTCTACTGCTTTTGACTGTAATGGTAACGGAATCTTTCCAGCCGGATTCATCAAATCCTGCACTTTCGGCTGTGTATACTCCGTCTTTGTACCCTTTGTTACTAGAACATGCTGTGAATGTAAAGAGAAGCACAACCAGTAACAGCTTTGCGATGAGTTTTTTCAAACAAACCGCCTCCTTTTGTTTTTGTATTTTCTCCTGAAAATTGGAGAGAGCTAATTGTAAACAAATTTTAGTCATAGTATATGCATTTGTCAAGACCTTATGGCAGGAAATTTTATGACTTATTGTCATAAGGATCAACAAAATTTTGTATGTAAACAGATACCTGTTTGTTAAAACTTGATTTATTGCCTAATGGCAATCCAATTCTAGGCAAAACGCTTTACTTTGTTTTTTAAGTATGCTATTTTTATAGTTGGCCAGTTTGAAGATAGTCAAACGAATTCATATTTTGGGAGAGTGTTTAGCGTGGCAAAAAAAATAGTCGTGCTTGGCGCGGGATACGCAGGTGTGTTAACCGCGAAGAAGCTGGCAAAAAAGCTGAAGGGAAAAGGTGTAGAGATAACCCTTATCGATAAAAACCCTTTCCATACCATGTTGACTGAGCTGCATGAAGTAGCAGCCTGGCGTGTGGAAGAAGACAGCATAAAGATAGATTTAAAGCGGGTGTTTGCCGGCCGCAAGGTGAATGTTGTAATGGACACAATAGAGTCCACCGACTATGCAGGCAAAAAGCTGATTGGCAAGCAAAACACCTACGACTACGATTATCTGGTGTTGGCAACTGGTTCCAAGCCCACCTTTTTTGGTGTGCCGGGAGTGCAGGAGCATGGTTTTACCCTTTGGTCTTACGAAGATGCAGTGCGCTTGCGGGATCATATTATGAACATGTTTCGCAAAGCTGCAGCCGAACCCGATGAGCAAAAAAAGCGCCACTTATTGAGCTTTTTTGTGGTGGGTGCTGGGTTTACTGGTGTGGAAATGACCGGTGAGCTTGCAGAGCTTGTACCTATTCTTTGCAAACGCTTTGAAATTGACCCCTCTTTGGTAAGCATTTACGAAGGGGATATTCTGGAGCGGGTAGTACCGGTTCTGCCGGAAAAACTCAGCAATAAGGTGCAGCGTCGACTGGAAAAAATGGGCGTTAAGGTTATGCTTAAATGCGGCATTTGCGGTGTTGGCGAAGGCTATCTGGATTACAAGCCTGCCGGTGAAGAGGTTTGCAAGCGTTTGGATGCAAATACGGTAATCTGGACAGCTGGGATCGAGGGTTCGGATATTGCCAGCGCTTCGACTGAGTTGGATCTGAAAGGCCGTGGCCGTGTGCAAACTGACGGGTACCTCCGTGCCCAGGGCAGAGAGGATATTTACATTGCCGGCGACAACATCTTCTATGTTCCGGAGGGGGAAAAAATGCCGGTGCCCCAGATGGTGGAAAACTGCGAACAGTGCGCAGACACCATTGCCCACAATTTAGCAGCTGCTATTACCGGGTCTGGCCACATGGAAGCATACAAACCTAAGTTCCACGGTATGATGGTGTGTATTGGCGGCAGATACGGTGTAGCCCATGTGGGTATGCCCGGTTCCTTCTTTGCACTGCCTTCTTTCCTGGCAATGTTTGCAAAGCATTTTATCAATGTAATCTACTTTATCCAGGTATTGGGCTGGAATAAGGTTCATTCCTACCTGATGCATGAATTTTTCACAATCCGCAACTGCCGTTCCTTTGTGGGGGGACATCTTTCCAACCGCACTCCCAGCTTTTTGTTAGTGCCTCTGCGTGTGTTTTTGGGCTTTTACTGGGTGTACGAAGGAGTTGTGAAAATAAATGAGGGTTGGCTCAAAAACCCTATGCTGACCGGATTCTTTAATGGTGCCAACGCTTTTTATGAAAATGTATTAAAAGGTGCTACCGCATTCAACACTGCCACAGCACCTGTTATGCAGCAGGTAGTATCAGCTGCTGACGCAGTAAGCTCGGCAACAGGCGAAGCCTGGACTGGCGTCGCCAGCGGCCCTGTTATAGCAGCATTGCACGATCCGGTTCTCATGGACTGGAAAATTCTCGGCTTTATCCGCCTGCTTTTGGTAAATGCAGGGGAGGTTGCCTTTAAAATTCAAATCGGCTTTGTGGACTCTATTATCAACAACTGGGTTCTTTCCAGCAATTCCATGCAGATAGCGTTTCAGATTGTAATTGTCGTAGCTGAAATTCTCATCGGTCTTGCACTGATGGCTGGGTTGTTTAATTTTGTGGCATCCAGTGCATCCTTGGCGCTGCAGGCTATGTTCCTCACCTCCACCGGTTTGTATATGAACTCCTGGTGGATGATATTCGCAAGCATTGCTGTACTATTCTGCGGCGGACGTGTCCTTGGTCTTGATTATTGGGTAATGCCGGCTCTCAAAAACTGGTGGAAAAAGGTAGGATTTGCAAAGAAGTGGTATCTCTATAATGACTAAAGCTACCCTCAGTTTCGGTGACCAAGAGAAAATCCCCAGGGAAGAACTGGTGGCAGCAACCGGAGATTTGGTTTACGCAAAGCTGTGTAAAGCACCCTCGGCAGTGGCCGAAATCGCAGAGCATCTTTCCGGGTCGGTAGGCAAGGGCATTCGTACAGTGGTATTGGGTGCCTGTGCCTGTGACCACCAGGGTATGGTGCCAGAAGCCTCTGCAAAAGCGGCGGCAGCGGTAGAGCTGCTGCACATGGCCACCCTGGTCCACGATGATATTATCGACGATGCCCCCACCCGCCGGGGCATCCCATCGGTGCAGAGCAGGTTTGGTAAAAAGCAGGCTGTTTTAGGCGGGGATTGGCTGTTGTGCTGTGCTATGAATGCCGCTGTTTCCATCCAACTTCCCGGAGAGGATACCAACGAGAAGCTCCAAATGCTGCCCAGCTTTTCCCGTACTGTGGAACGGGTGTGTTTGGGAGAACTGAGCCAAAGCTCACAGAATGGCAACCTAGACCTTACCGCCCCCCGGTATTTAAAAATTATCTCCCAGAAAACAGCGGCTCTTTTTTATCTGGCTGCCTACGCCGGAGCTGTTTTGGGAAAATGTGACCCCAAAGAAACACGGCTGCTGCTGCGGTTTGCAGTGTATCTTGGCCTGGTGTTTCAAATAGTGGATGACCTAAAGGACTATACTCTGGAAGAAACAGATACCCTAAAGCCGGTGAAAAACGACCTTGTTTCCGGGGTTATCACTCTGCCGCTAATATTGGCTTTTGCCAAAGAGCCTGCCCTAAAGCCCTTTGCTTTGGATATTATCAAAACCGGACAAGGTGTCAACCAGCTGATTGATAAGGTGCAAAAGGCAGGGGGGATTCAAGATACCTGGGCTGTGGCACGGCGATACGGCGAAAAGGCGCTGGCTTTGCTGGAGCAATTGGAAAATCCACACAAACAAAAGGTTTTGTCCGGGCTAATGGATCGTGCCCTTCAGGCAGCCAAGGCCTTTTAGACCAATAACCACGCAAGGAGAATCCAAATTTGGTGGAAAAAAAGACATTTACAAAGCGGAAAGATTTTTGGATTATCGCCGCCCTGCTGATGATAGCGCTGGCTGTTTGGGTGGTGCTGACCATGCTCAATTGGGGAAAAACCGGCCCTTATGCCGAAATTACCTATCAGGGACAGTTGGAGAAAGTCTTGTACCTTTCAGAGCCACAGACATATAGCTTATCCGAAAACCCACAGGTGCAGTTTGAAGTCAAGGACAACGCTATTTCCTTTGTTCATTCGGATTGCCCCGACCAGGTTTGTGTTCACACCGGTTGGCTTTCAGGTGCGGGGCAGTTTGCGGCCTGCCTACCCAACGATGTTTTGCTATGGGTAAACAGTGATGAGCAAGGTGGTCCAGACATTACCGTAAAGTAACTGACCGAGGTGCAGAAACTCAGAAAGGAACCCCATGGAAAA
>CAYNCW010000269.1:0-4276 GCA_964395635.1 uncultured Oscillospiraceae bacterium | reverse complement strand
TGATCAAATAGGGAAGGGGACCATAGCATGAAAAAACATCAGATTACCGCGGTGGTCTGTTTGGTTGTGGCAATTGCCATAACGGTATATACCGGTATGAATTTTTTAGAGATTCGTAAAACTAGCGAAATTATACCCGGACCGGGAGTAACCGAACAAAAGATGTTAAGCGACTATTACCCTGCACTTAAGGGTACCAATGGCGATACCGCCATATATATCATGAAGGGTGAGCAGCCTGGCGGAACTGTTTTGGTGCTGGGGGGTACCCATGCAAATGAGCCCTCTGGTCATATGACAGCAGTTGCAATGGTAGAAGGCGGCAAGATGGAAGCCGGCACTGCATTTGTTATACCCCGCGCCAATAACAGCGCCTTTACCCATAACGACTCGCAGGAAGGCGCACCACAGTATTACCGCTTCACAACCCAAAACGGCCAGGTGCGTACCTTCCGTTATGGCTCCCGGGCTACCAATCCCATTGACCAGTGGCCGGATCCGGACGTTTACATCCATGCAGCTTCCGGGCAGCGCCTTTCTGGCAGCGAAACCCGTAACCTCAACCGTGCATATCCAGGCAGACCGGATGGCACCTTGACTGAACAAATTGCTTATGGCATTGTCCAGCTGATAAACCAAGAAAAAGTAGATATGACATTTGATCTTCACGAAGCGTCTCCGGAATATCCGGTTATCAATGCCACTGTATCTCATGAAAAGGGAATGGCAGTTGCTTCTGTGGGTGTTATGAATCTTCAGCTGGAGGGTATCCCCATGGCGCTGGAGCCGTCTCCGGTTAACCTTCGTGGGCTTACACACCGAGAGCTAGGGGATTATACCGACACCATTCCGCTGCTTATGGAAACTGCCAATCCTTCTCAAGGACGTATCCGCGGCAAGACCAGCGAATACCAAGTGCTTACCGGTAAGGACAAGAGCTATGTTGTTGCGGCAGGCTTAGGAATGCTGTATGTACCCTTTGATGAAAATGGGCATCCTCTAGAAGAACGCGTGGGACGTCACATGCAGGGTATTTTGGAATACACCGCTGCATATTCTGATCAGCATCCCGACAGACAAATCAAAATCGTGGATGTTCCCACCTATTCGGATCTCAAAACCAATCCACTGGGAAATTACCTAAATTAATTTTTTACTGGGAGGACAGCTTATGGCTGCACGATGCTGTCATGGGCTGTTCTCATTTACTGTACTTTCCCAGATTAGGCTTGAAACCTGCGCTTTGGTCTGTTAAGCTAGGTACAAGGAATGGTGAAACAATTTGAGCGCATTTTCGGTAGTACTGAGTATACTGGTTTTTGGCTGGTTGATTCTAGAGAATATAGTGCATCTTCACAGGCGCAGACAGCTGATTCATGTGATACATGTTAATGGTACACGGGGTAAATCCACTGTCACCAGGCTTATTGACGCAGGGTTAAGGGCGGGTGGATTCAGGGTGTTTTGCAAAACCACCGGCACTGTTCCCATGACCATCGATGTTCAAAATCAAGAACTGCCTATCAAACGATTGGGCAGGGCCAATATCAAGGAACAGCTGCAAATCTTATCCCGGGCAGCCAAACAAAACGCCCAGGTACTGGTTATTGAATGTATGGCGGTTAACCCTCAGTTACAGTATGTTTCGCAACATAAAATGCTCAAGGCAGATATTTCTATCATCACCAACGTTCGCCCTGATCACCTGGATGAGATGGGAAGTACCCAAGAGGAGATAGCAGCTGCACTTTCCTCCACTATACCCACTGGCGGATATTTTTTTACAGCGGATAAACCAAACTTCCCATTCTTTTTGGACAAATGTAAAAAGTTGGGTAGCAAGGGGTATCTAGTGGACGGTGAGGCAGAGGAATATGGCTTTGATTTTGCTGAAAATGTTGCCCTGGCGCTGGCAGTCACCAGTTTGCTTGGTGTGGATAAACCAGTGGCATTGGAGGGGATGCGGGGCTATAAACAAGACCCCTATGCGCTAAAGCTTTATCATATTCGGTTAAGGGACAAGACCCTTCTGTTTATTAATGGCTTTTCCATCAACGATCCCCATTCAACCACAATGGTTTACCGGCGAATTTGTGATACCTATCCAATAAAAAACGGTAAACTTGCCTTGTTGGTCAACAACCGTGCAGACCGAGTATTTCGTATGCAACAGCAATTGGAGGTGATTCAGGCATTAAAGCCTGATATAGTTTGGATTACCGGGGGCAATTGCGGGCTTTTTCAAAGAAAAATTGCTCAGTTGGGACAAGAAATAGACACCAGGATTTTAAAACCGGGTGCGCCATTGGATTGGGATAGCCTGCCGGACGGTTGTGTGGTGTACGCAGTTGGAAATATTGCGAGGGAAGGCAGCCGAATTATCCGGCATGTGGAGGAAGTTGGTGAGGTATTGTGAATGACGTGATTTTGCTTGGTCTAGTAATAAGTTTGTTGTTCACAGAGCTTACAGGCATTTCTCCCGGGGGGCTGATTGTTCCTGTCTATCTTGCACTGTATATTGCATCCCCCATACGAATTGTGGCAACCTTGCTAGTTGCCGTGCTCACCTATCTAGCCTTTCTTGCTTTGGAGCGGTTTGTTATTGTGTATGGCCGGAGACGGTTTGTGGTGATGGTAGTATTGTCCATTCTCATTGGTGGACTGGTTGCAAATCTCACGGTTTTTGGCTTATCATTTAATGCCATTGGCTATGCTATTGGGGGCATAGCGGCAAATGATTTTTCTAAGCAGGGTGTTTTCAAATCCCTGGCTGCTTTGGCTGTTGTTGTTTGTCTCATTCTTTTGGCACAAATGGTGCTGGGGGAGCTGGGTTTTGGATGAAGCTGGATGATCAAACAAAGGCGCTTATGCTAATGGCAATACTGCTGATAGGAACTGTTGTGGCATTGGGCTTTACCAAAACAACCAAACCCGATGACCTCTATGATAAAAAGGTGGCGGCAGCCCGGCTCATGGAAGAGGCAAGTCGTTCCATCCGAGAATACCGCCAGCAGCTTGATCTGCCTTTGGACAAAACGGTGGACATCAATGAAACAGGGTTAATCGGTGTGGAGTTTAACGAGATCACCACCACCCTTGGCACATTGGAAGCCAAACGCACCGCTGCAAGCCCCGATACCGCAGCGTTGGTGGTGCAACTCTTTTCAGAAGCCGGTGTGAAGCCGGGGGATTTGGTAGCGGTGAATTTTTCAAGCTCTTTTCCTGGGCTTAATCTGGCGGTGATATCTGCAGCACAGGTGATGGAGTTGGAAATTGTTTCAATGGCCTCTGCCGGATCCTCCACATGGGGAGCCAACCGCCCAGAGCTCAACTACATAGATATGCACCAATATCTGGTTTCCAAGCAGGTGTTTGAAACACCCCTTCGCGCGGTATCCCTGGGCGGCAACGGAGATGTTGGCAAAGGGATGCCGGATGATATGCGAAGCCAAATCATAGACCGCATTTTTGGCTATGGGTTAGAGCTTATTCAAATAAGCAACTACAGGGACAATCTAGATTACCGCGTACAGCTCTATGATCAGGCAGGTGCCATTGCGCTATTTGTCAACACAGGGGGCAATATGGTATCTACCGGAAACCCCGAACCACAAACCGGGCTCATCCTGGCCGATACACCAGTGAACATGCGGCGCCCGGGTTTGTTGGAGGTGTATCTTTCCCGGGGGGTTCCCTGCATTCAGCTGCTGAATGTCAAACAACTGGCAGAACAATATAATCTGCCATACGACCCATATCCCCTTCCCCCTATTGGCACATCAGGCATATACCACCGTACTTCTTATTCTTTGGTAGGAGCTTTGGCAGGAATAATTGCTGCTGTGGCGGGTTTGCTGCTCATTTTTTTACCAAAACCTAAGGCGGCAAAGCGGTAAGGCTTAGCATGGAGGGTTTAACAGCTGTGGTAAAGTGTATCCGGATAGATAATAGGAGCTTAATATTTGGCCTGACGCTGGTTGGGCTGGGGATTATGATGCCGATGTTTTTCTCAGTGACCAGCTTTGGCGTTTATCAAACCCTTTTTAAAAGCTTTTACCATAGCGATTCCTATTATATGATCAATGCGGCATTCAAGCTGGTGCTGCTCAACAGTATTCGCAGCTTTCCCCATTATCTAGGTGCCTTTTTTATTGCAGAATCGGTTCAAATTGTATCCCACAAGTGGAGTATGCTGGTGGCAAAAGCCGTGGTTGTGTTGACAATCATTCTAATGGTCTATGGGATGATTAGCAGACTATATGGGATTGTCTACGAC
>CAYNCW010000268.1:0-4349 GCA_964395635.1 uncultured Oscillospiraceae bacterium | reverse complement strand
TTTTTCAGTTGCAATACTATTCTTTTTTGGCCCCTTTTTAAATTACCATATACACCGAGCTCACCATTATCAAAGAGCTTACGCAGGAAGAATTTTTCCTGCATGTACTGGCGTATATCGCCGATCATCCGTTACAGAAGTGGAATTGCCATGTCAGAAAAGACCGGGCAAAAGCGGAAAACGGATATGTTGTTGTTCGCGGGGCCGATCCGGTCGCTTGCGGTGATTTGGGGGATATTCTTGCGTTCGCAAAAGATGATTCATCCAACAAGAAGATTATTCAGGTTGCCTTATCACGGGTAGATGGTGAAAGGGTCTTGCCCGGTGTCTGGTATGGTGCAGATTTAACGGAAAGGGATGTTGATCAGATATGAATAAACAAGATTTGAGTAAGCGGCGCGCCTTAAAGGCAACCTCAAAAATGATGCAGCTGGCCTCCGCCGACACGCCGCGCGGTGAAAAATATTCATACTATCATCGGGTGATATATCAGCGCGGAATGTACATGCGCTGCCGTATTCAAAACGGTATTCTCGTGGTGGGGTTTTTCTTGGCGGAACACATGCGGGTCGGCGGTCGAAACCCGGCCTACGAACTGTTCATTGACCGTAAAAGAAAACAGTTTTTGACCTATGACCGGCTGCATGACAAATGGCATACTGCCAAGCTGGATAGACTTGACTGGCCTGCTTATGTCTTCGGTTCGGAGCAGAGGTGGATAAATCAGCTTGAATATGATTTGATAAAAAATTATTTGAGCAGTGAGCACGGTGGTTATGAGGGTCTGCTGGCATATCAACGTCAAATCCGGCATGACGAGCTGAAGCAGCGACATAAGAAAGAGACTGATCCGTGGGACATGGATCTTGCGCAGGTGCCAAAACTGCCGAAGGATTGGAAACGCTGGGTCGATAAGGTCGGCATTCCACAAAACTATATCTTCTACCATTACAGCAGGAAGGGTGCCGATACAGGGTACTGCACATATTGTGAAAAGGATGTACCTGTTAGGCGGCCTCGTCACAACAAGGATGGGCGTTGCCCCTGCTGCCACCATAAAATCACGTTCAAGTCGGTTGGCAAAGCTGGTACAGTAGTCACGGAACGGGCGCCTTTCTACCTAATCCAACGGTGTAACGACGGTTTTGTGATCCGGGAGTTTACCGGATATCGCAAATATCCCAAAGGCAAATATGATACGCCGGAGTGCTCGTGCAGCGAGATCCGCCGCGTGATTTACAATCAAAATGCGTGCGAGCCAAGGGCATATTTTTGGGGTGTGTATAAGCAATGTGAAAGCAGGTGGATGCGAACAGCTATATGCAGCGCCTCATGGCAGGGAAATGACAACGGCAGGATATATGGGAGAACCCTACCCGACCTTTCTAAAAAGGAATTGCGTCAAACCGGTCTGGTAGAAGCGTTACGCTGTCTTGGTGTCATAGATCCTGAGAAATACCTTGCTATACTTCATGCGGCACCATATCTGGAAAAGCTGGCAAAAGCGAATCTGCCGAGTTTGGTATATGAGTGCATGTCCAACTATTATAACTTTCAAAATAACTTGCACGATCTCAAAGCAGATGGTCTTACAAAAATGCTAGGGATCAGTTCACAAGCATTAAAGCGGCTCCGCCTGAAAAGCGGCGGCTTACGATTTCTGGATTGGCTTAAGCACGAAAAAGCAACCGGCAAGATTCTTTCAGACAACATGATTGACTGGTTTTGTAGCGAGAAAATCACTGTAAAGGATTTTCAGTTTATCCGAGATAGAATGAGTGTGGTGCAGATTTATAACTACCTGCGGCGTCAGATGTCGATCTATAACACAACCAGCAAGGATGTATTAAGCACATGGTCCGATTATCGTTCTATGGCCAGGCGTCTTAAAATGGATACCAGTGATGCAATCATATTCCGAGTGAATAAGCTGTACCAACGCCATGACGAGCTGGTTAAGCTTTGCCACGACAAGGAGCTTGCAATCAGGGCAGATGAGATTTTGAAGCAGTATCCGCACGTGGATGATATTTGTGGATCCCTAAAAGAAAAGTATGAGTATGCGGGCAGCGACTACACCATCATTGCACCGTCTTGTGTCGAGGATATCCTGCTGGAAGGCAGAGCGTTACATCACTGCGTTGACAAAAGTGACCGCTATTGGGAGAGGATTGAGCGCCGGGAAACCTATGTGCTTTTCCTGCGAAAAACATCTGAGATTGATAAGCCCTATTACACGCTGGAGATTGAACCAAATGGGACGGTACGGCAAAAACGTACTATGTATAACCGGCAGGAAGCCGATATTGACAAAGCAGCAAAATTCCTGACCCAATGGCAGACAGTAGTTTCAAAACGGATTACCCCTGTGGATTTGAAACTGGCTGAAGAAAGTCACATATTACGCAATCAAGAATATGCCCAGTTGCGGGAGAACCGGGCGATTATTCACACCGGAGATCTCGCGGGAAAACTTTTAGTCGATGTCCTTCTTGCCGATCTTATGGAAAACACGACAATAAAAAAAGCGGCCTAATGCAGCCGGCATCTCTCTTATGAGGGATGCCGGTATTTTTTTCGTTTGTTTGATAACTGCGAACAAATGCCCCTTCCTTTTTCGATTCAGCGACTCCATGGTACACCAAAACATTGCGGCGCAATCACTGAGCAGATAGTGCCGGGCGGTTTCAAAATGCGGCGTTCCCGTGATACTTTTCAGCAAGTGCAATAGAGCTGCACCTGTGAAATAATGCAGATATAACTTAAGAATTGCTGGATTATCAATCTCAACAAGGGCTTCCGCCCCAAACTTGTTATTGCTGATAATTTTCTCAAAAGTCTCACGAGCTTTTGGTGTTAGTGAATCATACAGCCTAATCCATTCATCTATGCAAATGAGCCAATTTTTATGAGGATGTTGGCTATTCGGGTATTTGTATGCCGGTTTTCCCTTATGCCGAACATACAAATTTGGCATAAGCAGAATTTTATAAAACTCATCGTAGTCGCCGCCGTACATATAGGCGAAATAATCGGATGTGGGAAATACTCCGCCGTGAGATGGCTGGAGCATGGTTCGTAGTCCGTGGAGCAGTTTGGGTGTCCAATTATCGCCTACAAAGGTTCTATCCTTTGCATTAAGCGGCGCAAAACGCATAGGAAACGAGAAGCTATCAAACCGCTGCTTTCCTTCCTTCACTCGGCGCTCGTTCACCTCACGATTCATATCGAAGTTTATCCGCATACGCTCATAAAGGTCACGAGGGGTATCCGCTTGGCGGCTGCTGCCCTTGCCACTGAAACTACCGGTATTGTAAAGCAGATAACTACTAATATAGCGCACATCATATTTGTCCATGAGTGCGACGGCACGCCGGTAATTCTGTTCCTCTGCAATGTGGTCAAACGCAATATGTGCGGGATTGAGCGCAGTTTCCCCCAGTAGCCTCGCCTTTTCATCGGTCATAAATTTAGAATCCAAGCCTTGATTAAAGTCGATAAATCGTTGGTTTTGCTTACCGCTGATAGGGTTAAGCCAAGCTGCTCCTTTTGCAAAACCAGCCAGCTTAATATCCTTGATGATTTGCGGGAATGCCTTTGATTTAAGCACGTTGTTATCGAGCAAATACAGGTTTTTTTTCTCGCCATACAGCCTGCTAATTTCCTCTATCCGGGGCAGGATGGGCAGATAATCCTTGTAATGTGGCTCAAGGGTTTGTACTGCACAAAAGCTGCAACGGTTGCCGCAGCCCCTTGTAGCGGTAAGGAAATAGCCGTTGGCGGCGGGATATTGATAATCAATGTGCTCCAAAATTGAGTAATCGGGGGTAAGGGTATCAATGCAAATGCCCGCCTCATAGCCCAATGCGGATGAATCTTCTATTAGGCCGCACATTGGCCGGATGCCGGTAGCCCTCTCATATTCTTCTGGCATGAGCGTTGCCGCAATTCCACCAACGAAAACCTTTGCTGGGTCACCAACCAGAGTCTTTGCATATTCGATAAGGGCAACTGTTCTATCCCATTCAAAGGTGAACAAGGTAGTAATGTAAACCCTGTCCCAATGAGCGGTGTCAATCGTGTTTGATATTTCTGCGAGATAATCGTCAAGGGAATCGCCGTACTGATCTCTATAGTAGGCAAGTCCCCTTATCTTCTTATTTCTATCTTCTGATAGCGGCAATACCTTGCCTTTTGCAAACCACACCAAATCTCCCCTGTGGCGAGTATGGTAGGCAGCAAGTTTCATAAGGCCAATAGGAGGAAATTTGTTCCTATAACCAGCCTCTAACAGTAAAATTCTTTCCAAATAAACGCACCTTCCGTCTTTGTTAGTAAAGAAGTCCCTT
>CAYNCW010000267.1:0-4356 GCA_964395635.1 uncultured Oscillospiraceae bacterium | reverse complement strand
TTCTTGCATGATTTATTCTCCTTACATAATCTTTCGAACCGAATCGTCATCTCATGGTATTGAAATAGAAGCATCAGAGAATCCACATAATCTGAAGTCCAAATATTTTCTTTGCTTGCTTCTCTTATAAACTGAGCTTTGTTAAAAAATAAATGATATCTGGTTTTTTTGGCATCGGCTTCTTTGATTTTTGAATCAGGATTTACAAACTGAATCATACTGGCGGCTTTTAGTACTGAGAGGTTGTCCGTGTTACGTAGTTTAAAAAACATGGACTTTTCAAGATGAACATGCTTGTAATACGGAATTGAAATTTTTCTTTTCCCGTAAATAACCTTTCTATCACGGAGTATTAGCGTATTTAGCAGAGCATCTTTATTGAAAGAATCATACAGATAGTTCAAAGGCTTGGTAAATAAGTACTTCCTAGTATTCTCGACATCATCTGAAGAGAGCGTGCTACATTTGCTTGTGCCAATCTGGATGCGAAACCGTGCATCAGAAAACAACACCATGAGGCCAAGATATGTTTCCAGCCTATGCTTTGATTCTGTGGTCACGGTAATGACATCTCCCTCTGCCAGCTGGGGAGAACCTTTCTGGTACAACTGCCTGATAATGGCCGTCTTTAAACGCAACTCTGCATCCCGAAGCGTCGAGTTTACACTATCCAGATGTTTGGGCAAGAGATAATAGAACAAGTTGTTCATATACTTGCGGTGATTGCTTTGAACAGATTTATCCTTAAGTTTTTCTAGCAGGGAATAGAAAGAACTAGCGCTTGCAATCCCCTTGGCTGTTTCGTTGGACTTGATAGCGTTTAAAAGCCGTATATCGTTGAGGAAAAATTCCCAGATGGGTATACTATTTAATCCTCGATTGATCTCTCTCTTTTTATGACAATTGGTACACCCGCAAGGGCTGCCATGCTTTTTTGTTAATTGTTTTGTTTCTTTTGCTTCCTCATAGTTAACATCAAAGAAAGCCAGTTCGTTTATGGAGACTTTGGCTGTAAGATACTGTGTCAATGCCTTAGGGCAAATCGCCCTCTTTGCGCATTCCAACTGCGTCTCCACCAGGTCTAAATAATAACGAATAGGTTCTCTGTTGAAAACGAGTTCTACCCCAATGCTCATAGAAAGAGGGGAAAGGGAAAGATGATACAATAGACCGTTAATGATGTGAATCATTTTTCGGCACACATCAATGCCTTTGAGCAGGTTGGCGATCGATACCGCGAAGAATATGTCATCTCCTGCCACATAAAAAGGCAATATCCACGGTTCGTGGAGATCAGATCCGCAAGCAACGGCCGCGTCGTGCAATCCCTTTAACGAGACACAATCATTAAGAGTTTCGCTGATGTTTCGGTATTCATCATAATTTGTTCTGTTGAGAAACATGCTGCCCATGCCGTCCAAATCCGCTTTGATAACAGCAATACGAAAATGATTTTCCTCATAAGATTTTTCGGGGTTTTGCTCTGCAAATGAATAGAGTTTATTGATTCCATCAACAAACAAAGGATATGTTTCTTCTGTATCTTGGACGTGAGTTTTGGGCATCTCTTCTGTCTGAAATGAAAACAAATAGGCCTTATTCTTTTCGATCACCTGATTGAAAACACGGCTTTGCTTTAGCCGATCTTTACTTTCCTGAATCGCTTCAATCTTGCTGCACCCTTCTGCCGGAAAACAGGTGTATTTCAAAAGCATTTGTCCTTCCGATTCCAGGTAGTATTTTTGAAACAACGCAGACAGCTTGGACTCAATTTGATCCTTGGGCGCCGTGCAGAAGAAAATGTATACGCCGGAGCAGGAAAGCAGCTCTTCCGTTTTCATTGCGGAAAATGCTTCCTGGACAGAATAAAAGAAATCCAAGGAAACTTTACGGGAGGATGCTATGATGTTTCTGAGAGTTGCTGCCTCCGTCTGTTTTTCCTGCTCGTGCGAACGAACGACCTCAAACAACAATGTTTGAACCTTATCCACAGACAAGGCCACAACAAGTTTATCCATTAGATCTCTCCTGTTCCTACGTCATTAAATTTTTTGGCATATGCAATGTGGGGAAACCAGATGGGATTGTTGATGAGCATGAGAAGTTGGTTAAGCTGCAAGTTAAAGGAGAGCAAAGATACAAGTTTGGTATTTTCTCCAGGGCCTTGTTTACAATGAACTTCATACTCGCTTAAACCAATGTTCGTTATCTTATCTCCTTTGTCAGCCATTTCCCGTAGCTCTGGGTTTGCATGATTTAAAGAGAAATACCAGTCCTTGATGGCAGTTTTGTTGCCATCGATTTCTATCTTTAGCTCCTGAGCTTCTTGATTTGCTCTTAGGATAAAATCAAACAGCACTTCTTGATCGTTTAGCTGCTGATTGACAATCCTTTCATTGAGACAACATAAGATTCTTATGGGTCGTGTTGCCGTTTGCGCCAAAGATTTCCCTGTTATATCTGCCCCATTGACAATGCCGCTCATGGTTCTGACGCAGGAATCTCGTGAAGTTTTTAACGAGATAATGGCCTCAGCCCAAGCTTTTAAGGCATTTTGATCCAAAGAAGTACTCTTGCACTCGATGACCACAGCAACCGCCTCGATGGGAATAAACTTCAATCTGCCATACTTAAAAATGTAGGGTGTATATGTTTCGTCGAGTATAGCCAGATCCACTTCGTTTGAGATTCTGCCATTTGAATCCATAATGAACACAGATTGTTCAATCACAAACTTTTTCGGCACAATTTGCGCAAACATCTCCCGCCAGATATCTTCTCGGAAACCTCCGATGGTAGTGCCATGATTGCACTGAAAATAGAGCCTTTTGACGATATCTTGTTCATTGTCAATATAGTTCTGAATGATATTTTGAATGGCTGCTGTATCTCCTGGTTTTTTCATACATAAGTTCTCCTGTCATAAATTTCATTCTACAGAACCAGCTTATATAAACTCTACTTCAATTCCTCCCATCCCAAAGGTCGTGTTGCGCCCTATATGCAGGACTTGTGCTGCATATAGCCATGGCACAAACGGGGTCAAGTCCCCCTCAAACTGAATTTTCCCCATCAAACCTGAAAAGTCCATTTTCCCATTGATTCTACTGGAATACCGTTCGACCTCTTTGCGTTTCAAAGAGCTATCGATCACAACAATCGTTTCTGAATCCTTTTGCAGATGGTTTATGACATCTGTATCAACCCATCCTCCGTAGCTCAGGGCAAGAGCTTCTATGCGATGAGCAATATTTCTCATCACGGTTGGGAAATCAATTGTCTCAAGCAACAAACCATTCCGACGAATACGCAAAGGGGAGCAGGTTCGAATGCGGACTTGCCGCACAGCATCTAAACTGAAATAGGGCAGAGTAACGCTGCGTGCCGCGGAAGGGTAAAACCTGTTGTTTTCCCAAAGAATACGCTGGTCGACTTTGTGTCGCGCCTTAATAAAAGCAAACGGATGCCTTGAAACGCCAAGGCTAAGCGTACTTCCAACCAAGGCTTGAATAAGATCCTGAGCAATGCGTATTGCTTCACCAAATAAAAGAACCTCGAAACGTAATGTTTCTCCTTTATGCCAAGTCGTTGTTTCGCATATGGGGGGTACAATCATGTAAGGATTTACAATATCTTGTTTGTTTTTGCTATAGCTGCGATTGTTGAAAAGATATCTATATGCGTCGGCATTTGTATGCAAAGCCTGTCCGATGGCGCCACGAAGAGTTGAACCTAAAAATTCCGGTAACACTGAGGCTTCCATAGACACCAGAGAAACCTCAATTGGCAGGTATTGTATGAAGAAGGTGGCCTGTTGCGACATATCGTACACATCCCAATATTAAACCATTGCTTTCGATTTACAGTACGGGTTTTGATCATGGTTGAGTTCGACTATTTTTGTAAAAGGTAGGGATTTCTCAAAGGCGGGGAGGAAGAATGGAAAAGTTTCTACCTCATATGAACACAAAACGCCCAAACCGAGCCCCAAAATGGCCTCAGTTTGGGCGTAGTACGCAAGAATTGGTACGTCGCATCGTCATAGCCAGACCTCCCTCAGATGAAACAACATCGGTGTGGTCAGGACATTCAGAGAAACGTGGAATTAAGTGGAGGATCTTGTTTAAATCTTACAAAATATGTCGAAAAGTGTCAAGGGTCTATGGCAGGAGATTTGTTGATTTCTGTCTCTGGATTTCTTTGAAAGATAAGACAAACTTTTCTACGCCTGTTCGTAAATATGCTTTTGCACGATGGTTGGACGTTTAGTGTAAATTAATTTAATATAGGTTATATCGATCGCGATGGCATCATCAAGAAGTTCTTTGCCTCTAACTTTCGTAATCTCAATTTCCC
>CAYNCW010000266.1:0-4392 GCA_964395635.1 uncultured Oscillospiraceae bacterium | reverse complement strand
TGATGGGACACAGTTTTTATATGTTCCGGGACAGCGAAGTGGGAGAAATTTGCGTGGTGTATAAACGCAAAGACGGCGACTATGGTTTGCTGGAGCCTATGGCTGATTAAAATGATAGAGACCACCCCCTTTGCCTTATGGCAGAGGGGGTTTTTTGCAGGATATGTGTTAGCAGTTTGTATGGGTTGAATGGCTGGTGACAGGGAACGGACGACCATAGGTTGCCCCTACAAAGGTGGAGAGCAGATGTTGGGGCGGCCGGTGGTCGTCCGTTGTTTAGTAATTGGTTGGATTAGGGCCAATAAGACGGAGGGGAGGGCCATCCAACAGTAAGAGCTGGGCATCGGTTTGGGCAACCTCGGTTTTGTCGTGGGTAACCCATATGGTGAGCCGGTGGGGGGCCGGGGCAAAGACATGGCGCATTACTGTTGCTTTGGTGGCATCATCCAATCCCTGAAAGGGCTCATCCAACACAAGCAAAGTGCCGTCGTAAGCCATGGCCCGGGCTATGGCCAGCCGCCGCCGCATACCGCCACTCATCTGGGAGGGATATTGGTTGGCTGCATCAGCGAGGCCCAGGTCTGCCAGCCATCTATCTGCAACAGTGTGCCGCTCTGGGGGCAATACGGCCAGAATATTCTCCCGGGCGGTTAGCACCTCCAGCAGCCTATCCTCCTGAAACACCATGGATAGGCGCTGGGAGGGGGGACAAGCTATGCTGCCGGTATCTGGGGTTTCCAGCCCTGCCAATATCCGCAGAAGGGTGGTTTTGCCGCAGCCGGAAGGCCCCATTAGGGCAATGGTGCCGCTGTCCGGCAGAGTGATGCTGCAATTATTCAGCACAAGTTTGCTCCCAAAGGATTTGGATACACCGCTAATTTCAATGGACATGGCTGCTGCCCCCTTCCTCTCGTTGGCCCAGCATTCGTCTGCGAAAGGACTCTAGGAGACTGACAGTGAGCTTTTCCAGCAGCACACTGAGTAAAATCACCACAATGGTCCAGGCATATAAATCGGCGGTTTCCAGGTAGATCCTGGCGTTGTAAATTTGGGTGCCGATAGAGTTGACGGGATGGGCGATAACCTCGGCGGCAATGGCGGATTTCCAGGCAAAGCCCAAACCGGTGGTGCAGGCAGCCAAAAAATTGGGCATCAGCGCCGGGATGTAGATAAGCCGCAGAGTTTTCCACCGGGAAAACCCAAAGACCGCGGCCATTTCCAACAGTTGGTTGTCCACGCTGCCAAGACCAGCGTACAGGTTGGCCCAGATCATGGGAATGAGCATAAGCATGACGATAAACGCCGGAATACGCCCGGCAGCCAACCAAATAATGGCCAGGATAATAAAGGAGGCAACCGGTGTGGCCTTTATTACCTCCAACAGTGGTGAAAACAGGTGGTATAGGAGCACAAACCGATGGGTGAGCCAGGCGAGTATTGAACCGCACACTATGGAGATAACAAATCCCGCCAGCACACGAAGACAGGTGCCCAATACCGAATGCCAGAAGGAAGGTTGACAGGACAGCACAAGTAGGCGGCCAAAAGCATGCACAGGAGATACAATGAGTATCTCCTGTGCCACAACAAGGTAAACAGCTTGCCAAATAAGCAGCCAAAACGCTGCTGCACCAAGCTTTATGACCATAGCCTTTGTTTTGTTATCCTTTGTAATAGATCGCATCATCAGGCAGTTTGCCTCCTACCGATTGGGGATTTGCATCCACCAGCACCTTTAGAAAATCGTTAACATAAGGCACCATCTCTTCACCAGCATAAAACACAATGTTGCAGTTGGGAATGGCTTTTTCGGCTACTGGTTGAGGGATGATGTCGTATTGGCCCATAAGCGCTGCGGCATCGCCAATATCCCGGTTGACAAAGCGGACAGATTCTTCATACTCCACCAAAAATTTGTCCACAGCCTCTTTGTTGGCCTCCAGGAATTCATTGCGCACCACCAGGCAGCCCATAGCAAGGTTGGAATCTGGGGATAGCTTGCTCCATTCTGCGGTAAGATCCAGCGGGACGGTGATGGCGTCGTTTTGGTTGGTGACAGTGGTGACAAAGGGCTGGGGCAGCATGCCCAGGGGTACCTCGCCGCTGGTCATCAGGGCGGCCAGCTCGGAGTGTTCGGCTTTGTAGTCAATTGTTACATCGGTGCCGGGAACCAGCCCGTTTTTCTCAAGCAGGTAGTTGAGGACATATTCCGGTGCAGCACCTTGCCCGGTGGCAGCCAGTGTTTTGCCCTTGAGGTCGGCCATGCTGGAGATACCTTGGCCGTTGTCCAGAATATACAGCACGCCCAGGGTATTCACAGCAATAATGCTAACCTTACCTTGGGTTTTGTTGTACAACACCGAGGCCATATTGGTGGGGACAGCGGCAATATCCAGATCCCCGGCGATGATTTTGGCAGTCATTTCTTCTGGGGCGCCTGCAATGGTGAACTGGTAGGTGTTATCGGTTTGGTCTTGGTCATTTGCGCTCATTATGCCCACCATACCCATGCCGGTGGGGCCTTTTAAGGTGCCCACCCGAACAGTGGTTTTTTCTGTGGCGGTGGTTGGATCCTGAGAGGACTCCGGTTGGGAAAGAGAGGCGGACTGGGCTGTAGAGGATTCGGAAGCAGAGCTTTGGTTGGTATTGTTGCCGGCACATCCGGACATTGTGGCAACCAGCAAAAGGGTTGCGGTGCATGCAGCAAGGATGCTGCGCATGTATTTTCTCATTGTTTTCATTCTCCTTATTGTTGTTGGTATTTGCTTTTTACCCCCCATCTTTTGAATAGGAACCGCCCAAAAGGTGGAAGTATATTCTATTATAAAACTTTATTTGCAAAATGCAATATTTATTCTTGACACACAGCCCAATAGCTGATATAATCTATTTCGTTGATGCGCTATTGAAGCAGGTTAAAAGCGTATAACATAAAGAATATGCAGATGTGGTGGAATCGGCAGACACGCTATCTTGAGGGGGTAGTGCTCACAAGGCGTGCGGGTTCAAGTCCCGCCATCTGCACCAATTTGTCGAAGGCTGTCGAACGTTGAGTTTGGCAGCTTTTATTGTACTTTGCCAAAGAGGTAATAATAATGTCAAAGATAATATTAAGTGCAACACCATGGGATGATGACAGTATGAAAGATTACCAGTGGATAGATGAGTGTTTGCTAAAACAGTCATCTACCGAAAAAGTGTTTCAACCAGCATGGCAAGCTTATAGGTATCTACTATGCGGTAAAATGTATGCCTATATAGGAATTGATGACCGAAACAAGCGCCCTATAATTACCTTGAAATTGGAGCCATTGTTCAGTGATATGTTGCGTAGTAAGTACCAAGACATTATACCCGGTTACTATATGAACAAGTCGCACTGGAGTACGATTTATCTTGATGGCGCTGTACCAAACGATGTGCTTACAGATATAGTTCATGCTTCATATAAATTAGCGTATTCATTATTAAGTAAAAAGGCACAACAAGGGTTGTATGAATAAAATGAGCATAACCCACATACACAAGAAATCTAAAATGACCACTAACTCCAGAAAGAGACAAAATCCTATCAGATTTTGTCTCTTTTCTTTTGTATCGATTTCGTAAAAGAGGATATACAAATGAGAAAACGTACAATTTTTCTTGAATTTACCTAACTTAGCTTTTGAAAACAGACCACAATATGCGCCATTTGGGGTTGTTTGCAGTTGATTAGACGCTAAAGCCTGCTGAGGGTGAAACAAATCTATTTTTATAACATGACATACTGTTGGCATGTTGCATGGTTTATTATAACTATATTAAGTTTATGGAGGTAGTTAAAATGAACTATGAAATCGTGAACCTTGAAGCAAAAATTATTGTTGGTGTAAGTGCCACAACAAGCAATGACGACCCTAAGATGGGTGAGATTATCGGTAAACTGTGGGCAGACTTTTATCAAGGTAGCATTCATGAAAAAATTAAGAACAAAGTAAATGAATATGCCATAGGACTGTATTCCGACTACACACAAAATGGGTACACCGTGACCGCGGGCAACGAAGTGTCAAAATGTGAAAACAGTGACCTTGTTACGAAAATAATTCCTGCCGGAAAATATGCTAAATTTTCAGTGCAAGGAGATATGCAACAGGCTGTAGCACAGGCTTGGGGTGAAATTTGGCAGATGGATCTAGAAAGAAGCTTTGCAGGGGATTTTGAAGAATACCTTAACAGTGATTATGATAATGCAAAAATAGATATTTATATTGCGTTAAAATAAATTAATGCAAACAGGTCATACTGCTTCGCCAAATGAGTAACCTTCACCGTCATAAATCTAAAATGACTACTAACGCCAAGAAGAGACAAAATCCGACAGGATTTTGTCTCTTTGCTTTTGTGTCG
>CAYNCW010000265.1:0-4490 GCA_964395635.1 uncultured Oscillospiraceae bacterium | reverse complement strand
AGCGATTTTCCGATATAATTAGCATATATGGGACAAAATATAGGTCATGGAGGGAATTAGGGTCTGTCAATGGGAAAAATACTTGTTGCGGACGACGATAAGAATATTGCGGAGTTGCTCAGACTATACTTGGAAAAGGAAGGCTTTAGTGTGGTTTTGGCCGGAGACGGTGAAGAAGCTGTTCTGAAATTTTCTCCCGAAAATCCGGACCTAGTATTGCTGGATATTATGATGCCCAAGCTGGATGGTTGGCAGGTGCTGCGGGAAATTCGCAAAAAATCCAACTGCCCCATTATTATGATAACAGCAAAGGGCGAAACCTTTGACAAGGTTTTGGGCCTGGAACTTGGTGCGGATGATTATGTGGTCAAGCCTTTTGATTCCAAGGAGATTGTAGCCCGTATCAAGGCGGTTCTGCGCCGTACCGGCAAGGCCAGCGATCTTGCTGATTCTAAGGAAGTGAGCTACGACAAACTGATAGTCAACATGACTAAGTACGAGCTGAAGGTAGACAGCAAAGTGGTGGATACCCCCCCAAAGGAATTGGAACTGTTGTACCATCTGGCCAGCAACCCAAACCGGGTATACACACGGGATCAGCTTTTGGATGAAGTGTGGGGCTTTGAGTACTACGGAGATAGCCGCACCGTTGACGTGCATATTAAACGGCTGCGGGAAAAGCTGGAAGGTGTATCGGATAAATGGACGCTGAAGACAGTTTGGGGTGTGGGATACAAATTCGAGGTAAAAGAATAAAATGTCCATTCCAAGACGCAGTTTGTTTTTAAAGTACATTTTGGTTTTTTTCTTCTGCTTTATATTTAGCCTTGCCATATTGGGGTTTGTGCTGATGTTCTTCCAGTCCCGATATTTTCAGGATGAAAAGTTTCAGCTTTTGGAGAGAAGCGCAGTCAGAGCAGCTACCATTACAGCAGAAAACTATGCAGGAAACAGCTACCAAGCGGTGGATAAACAGGTGCTGGAAATGGGCTACGCTTTTTTTGCAAGCTCGGTAGATGCAGAGATATTTTTAATTGATCTTAACGGCAAGCTTTTGCTTGGTGCTGGAGAAGGGTTGGAATTCTATACCAATAAGGATATAACCCCGGATATTATAACCCAGGTGCAGGCAGGTGGCTATCGTTCTTTGGGGCGGCTGGGCAATTTTTTCGAGGATGTTCGATATGTGGTAGGGGTGCCGGTGGTGGTGGAAAACGGTGCTACAGTGGGGCTAATGTTTGCTTCTGCTTCCGCAAGCGGCTTTAAAGAGCTGATGAGTGAACTTTCAAAAATGTTCCTGTCGGGAGCTGTGGTGGTATTATTTTTCGCTTTTATTGTTATATATGTTATTACCTTTCGGTTGGTGCGCCCATTAAAAGATATGCTGTTAGCAACCCAGAGCTTTGCCGCAGGGGATTTCTCCAAGCGGGTTCCGGTTTCTGGATATGATGAAATTGGGCAGTTGGCTATGGCCTTTAACAATATGGCATCAACACTGGCCACCACCGAAACCACCCGACGCTCGTTTATTGCCAATGTATCCCACGAGCTGAAAACTCCCATGACCACCATTGGTGGCTTTTTGGATGGGATCTTGGATGGTACTGTTCCGGAAGAAAAGCGTGATCAATACCTGCAGGTGGTTTCCAATGAGGTAAAGCGGTTGTCCCGCTTGGTGCGCTCCATGTTGGATACAGCACGAATTGAAAATGGAGAGATGGAGGTGCATCCTTCTCTATTCGATATCAGCGAAATTATTCGCCAGACGGTGTTTAGTTTTGAGCAGGTGATAGAGGAAAAGCATATAGAGGTACGCGGGCTGGAATATGACAAGGTTATGGTGTGTGCAGATCTTGACCTTATGTACCAGGTGGTATACAATCTTGTAGAAAACGCTGTAAAGTTTGTAAATTTGAATGGGTATATTGAGGTGCACTATCAGGCAACCGGTCAGGCCATCTATGTGGCTATACGCAACAGCGGCACCGGAATTGCGAAATCAGAGGTTCCTCAACTATTTGAACGGTTTTATAAATCAGATAAATCCCGCAGCCTAAACAAGGACGGCGTAGGCCTTGGACTGCATATAGTAAAGTCCATAGTCAACTACCACAAAGGAGAGATTGTTGTGCGCAGCGTGGAAGGGGAGTATACCGAGTTTGAGTTCAGTATCCCTGTACAGCCTCAGAAAAAAATTAGTAAAGATACAAAGGAAATACACCATACACAAGGGTAATAGCCAGTATAGCTAGCCTGAGACAAGGCTTAGGCACCGGGCATAGGGCCCAAACGTAACGGAGGTAAGCGCCATGAGTGAGTACAACGAAAAAGATGTCGCCGGCAGGGACAGTTCCGGGAATCCAGGCCAGGAAGAGCAGATACATCAGTCCAAAAACACATATACCGGGGTGTCGTCACAGCCAAAACAGCCATCCGAAACCTACTGGTCTAGTCAGGATGCCCGTAAATACCAATGGTCTCAATCCCAATATCGCCAGGAGCAAGGAAAAAACAGCTATAGCCCCTACTACAATACCCAGCAGCCAGGGCAACAGCAGGGTGCTTATCAGTACAACACCAACAGCGGGTGGCAGCAAAGTAATCGCAACAACGACAAATATGAGTGGAATTTTGCGGAATACGAGCGCTATGCTGCCCCTAGTAAACGCAAAAACCGTGGCCTTGTGGTGTTCACAGTTTCCCTTATTTGTGTGTTGGCGCTATCCTTGGTGGGACTGAGCGGTGTGGCACTGTACAACGCATTAATGGGAGAACCAGATGATGCTAATCAGGTACAAATTACTTCATCGACAGAGGATGTGGACAGCGGTGAAGCTGCAATTGCCCCTGGTGCCAGCGGATTGGAGATTGCAGCAAGGCCTCAGGTAGGGGAAACAGCTCCAATTGGCGGTAGGTTGACCATTCCTCAGGTAGCTGAAACAGTTTCGCCGTCGGTGGTGGGAATCGTCACCTACCAAAGCGCTAAGTTTTTTGAGCCAACAGGAACAGGTAGTGGAACGATTATGAGCCAGGACGGCTATATCATCACCAACGCCCATGTTATAGCCGGAGCGGATGCCATCAAGGTAACATTACACAATGGCGAGGTATACGAAGCCAAACTGGCCGGGGCCGATGCACGCACCGATCTGGCTGTTATCAAAATTGAGGAAACCGGTTTATCCGTAGCAACCTTTGGCGATTCAGACAGTCTGCGGGTTGGAGAAGCAGTGGTGGCCATTGGCAATCCCGGTGGGCTTTTGGCTGGAAGTGTAACCCAAGGCATTGTATCTGCGGTCAATCGCCAGGTGCGTTCTACCAACCGCGCTATGAACTATATCCAAACCGATGCAGCCATCAATCCCGGCAATTCGGGCGGGGCGCTGGTAAACGACTTTGGTCAGGTGGTGGGGATCAACACCGCAAAGGTAGTGGCAGAAGGGTATGAAGGAATTGGATTTGCCATTCCTATCAGTGAAGCAAAACCCATTGTGGATGATTTGCTCAAACATGGCCGTGTAACTGGACGGGTATTGCTAGGCATTACCCCGGAAGTGGTAGATGAAGTTTTGGCAAAGACCTATAATGTACCTATGGGCATTCAGATTGTTGACATGGTTCCCCAAGCAGATATCAGCACCAAAGGGGTTCAGGTTGGAGATATTATAACCCATCTGGATGGAGAGCGGGTATACACCATGCAGGATCTTTGGGACGCTATGGATGGCCACAAGGTGGGAGACAGTGTTGAGCTGACCATTTACCGCCAGTCCCGGCTGACACAAGGCAACACCTATACTGTGAAGGTGGTGTTGTTTGAAGATAAGGGTTAAATACGCGCTTTAACAAAGGCGCAGGCGGTTTTGCTGCCTGCGCCTGCAGATTTGTATACATTTGAGTAGAAGAGATGAGGAAAAAAGATGATTGTTCTGGCTATAGGCGATATTGTTGGTGATGCCGGATGTGCCTACCTGCGGGAAAAATTGCCTGGACTGAAAAAACAATATGGGGTGGATGTGGTGCTTGCCAACGGTGAAAATTCTGCCCAGGGCAACGGCATAACCCCCAAAAGCGCTAAGCATTTAATGGATAGCGGGGTAGATGTCATCACCACCGGTAACCACAGTTTGCGCCGCCGAGAGATTTATGAAACGCTGGAACAAAACATAGGGGTGATCCGCCCTGCAAATTACCATAAGTCCGCCCCTGGAAGCGGCGTGTTTTTATACGATGCCTGTCGGTTTAAGCTATGTGTGATCAATCTCCAAGGGGTTATCTATCTCCAGAGCCTTGATAACCCATTTGATTGTATGGACAGGTTGTTACAAGAGATTGATACCCCCAACATTATTGTGGATTTTCACGCCGAAGCAACTGCGGAAAAATGCTGTATGGGCCATTATCTGGACGGTAAGGTATCGGCAATGCTGGGTACCCACACCCATGTTCCCACTGCGGATGCCCGTATACTGCCAGGAGGAACCGGTTAC
>CAYNCW010000264.1:0-4504 GCA_964395635.1 uncultured Oscillospiraceae bacterium | reverse complement strand
CTGCCTATCTCTCCCAAAATCCCGGGTATGGATCTGGAGAACGTCCAGTTTGTAAAACTGTTTCAGGATGCCCAAAAAGCAGACGCTGCCCTGGAAGACGATACTATAAAAAACATTGCCATTGTGGGCGCTGGCTATATTGGGGTAGAGCTTGCAGAAGCGGTACAGCGCAGAGGAAAAAAAGCCCTCTTGTTTGAAGCAGAGGACACCTCTCTTTCCAACTACTACGACCCTTGGTTTAGTGAAGATATGGATAAGGTGCTTTCTGATAACGGAATTGCATTGCATTTTGGCCAAAAGGTACAGGAGCTAAAGGGAGATAAACGGGTCAAGTCTATTGTAACCGACAAGGGTGAATACCCGGTGGATATGGTGATTATGGGAATAGGCTTTTTACCCAACACCAATCTTGCTAAAGATGCACTGGAGACCATTGGCAACGGCGCCTATAAGGTAAACCTACGCCAGCAAACCAGTATGCAGGATGTCTATGCTATTGGGGACTGCGCAACGGTATACAGCAATGCCACCCAGGATACTGCCTATATAGCACTTGCCACCAATGCGGTGCGCAGCGGCGTGGTTGCAGCCCACAATATTTGTGGTACCCCTCTGGATTCAGTGGGTGTTCAGGGTTCCAACGCCATTAGTATCTTTGGATATAACATGGTATCTACCGGGCTGAATCTGCGCAGTGCAAAACGGGCCGGATTCGATCCCATTTATACCGAATATGAAGATACACAAAAGCCTGCCTTTATCCAAAACAATAACCACAAGGTGAAACTGCGTATTGTTTACGACAAAAATACCCGCCGCATCCTAGGCGCACAGATAGCATCTCTTGAAAACATCTCTATGGCAATCCACATGTTTTCTCTGGCAATTGAAGAAAAGGTGACCATTGATAAGCTTAAGCTGCTGGACATTTTCTTCCTACCTCATTTTAACCAGCCCTACAACTATATCACCATGGCCGCTTTAGGCGCCCAATAACCTGAGAAACAGAACAGGGCTATACACGTTGATACCGTGTATAGCCCTTGAGCGTGTCGACATAAAGTCAACACGCTTTGAGGGAGCATCCAATGCCCCCTCAATACACCCCCGGCTCCGCGTACTGACGCGGGTTATGGTGTCTTTCGGGGTAAGTGAATTGCCCCTTGGACAAATGTAAACTGCTGCGGCAGAGTTATGTCTACAATCTGCAGGGCAATACACGTTGATACCGTGTATTGCCCTTAAAGATATGCTGCCGTGCAGGGAAACCCTATGGAATATACCCATAGCAGCTTATTATTTGTGTCTTTTTTATATTTCTGCCCATATACTGGTTTACAGTTTAATGAATGTATAGGGGCGATGTGCATGGGTTTTAAAAAGAGTATATTTACACAATGGAAGAGCATTAAGCTAATTGACCGATACTTAATTGTGATTATGTGTTTTCTAATGGCGTATTCTATTGCCACTGTTTTTATCGGTACACCAATGGTTGCACAGGATATTGCCAATAGCTGTGACGTTGTTGTCAGAACCACAATTGCGTCCATTTTCGGCTATTTTATTAGTTCCAACTTCGCAAAGAGAGAAACACGTTTTAATCTTCCGGAAGAGGAGGCAGTTGATTACACATCCTCTGACAGCACTCCACAAATAAAACCAAACCAGATACAAAGTACCACTGCTACAAGCAAAATTGGATTTGCTCCAGATGACCCGTCAAGTCCATCTACCGATCCATTGGCTCTTCCAGCAAGTTCCTATAATTTAACCACCAACAACAATCCTCCGCAACAGTCAACACAACTTGGAAGAAACAATTGCTTACAAATCAATATTATTGGCTCCCTATGCATTCTCACCTTGTTAATATTGGTGGTAACCAGATTCTTCACCACTGCTGACGCAAGGGTGGTGGCAACCTTAACTCAGTTTCGGGATATCATCTGCGGAAGCATTGGTTTCCTCATTGGTATGCCATCAGATAAGGGGTAGTCTACAACACAACTACTGCTGATATGCCGTATATCGGGTAGAAAAACAACACCGTCCAGGTGTCTGCCTGGACGGTGTTGTTTTAGGCTGTGGTTTTGCTCTGGGTTTCTTCCACCAGCTTGCATTTTACAAGCAGCCGTTTGTTGGCGTTTTCAGTACAGGTCATCAGGGTTAGCGCGGAGTCTCCCTCATATTCTTCCAGGGCGGTTACTTCATCTGGCTTTATCACCACCGAATCGTAAACCGTGTAGCTAAACTCTTTGCCTTCTTCATCGTATACCACTACCTGGTCACCTTTTTTTACCTTATCCAGTTTGCCAAAATGTGCCCCATTGAGAAAGTCGTGGCCGGTGATGATCAGGTTGCCATCTTCGCCGGGATCTGGTCCCCTATATCGGCAGATGGTAGTTTCCAATAACTTTTCATCATAGTCCCAAAGTATAGGTAGCTCCAGCGAAATAGACTCTATACGCAGCACCGATGGTGTAGCCTTCTCCTGTGCTGCCTGAGAAGCTTGTTGCTCTAGCAGTAGCTTAGCTGCTGCCTGGGCTTGCTTGCCCTGCCACCAGATGTAATATCCCATACACCCGGCAACCAGCAACAACGCTACACTGACAACCGACAGAGCAATTACCAATCCTCTTTTGCTATCTCCCATGAGTGGTTCCCCCCTTTTCTTTACCCAAACGCAGCAGATAGGCTGCAAGTAATCCCATCATCCCAGCACCACCGATAAACAGCACAGGTGTTACATCCTGGCCGGTTGCCGGCAAGGTGGCTGGCAAAATCTCTACCTCTGTGCTGGCACTTTTCCCATCCAGTTTATAGAAAATGGTGGTTTTACCTTCCTTTAACGCTGTAAAGGTAGCCGGGGGCTGAATGCTGCCTGATAGCATTTCTTGGTCATACTCCCATTCGCCGCCGCTCTCATTAGGGGTTAGGACAAGCCGCCCCCCTACATAGAAGGGATCCTGGGTTGAGTAGGTAAAGGTAATGGGGGGTGTGGACGGCTTGTTCTGGCCAGAACCAGTACCACCCGGCAACGGCGATGTGGGAGATGGAGATGGAGACGGTGCTGGTGCCGGAGTGGCTGGTGGTGCCACCTCTACCGGCCTGGATGCCAAGTTTTGTGTCGTGGCGCTAACGCTTTTGGAATATACAATTCGCTTATCCAGTATCCGTGTTGTTTCCACCCGGAATGTATACTCCTTACCCTGAGCCAAACTGTTCACAGTGGATGTACGGCTTTTTGCACCGGAAATGTTTTTCCACATGCCGTCGCTGAGCATCTGCCACTGGTATTCAAAGATATTCAGCTTGGAATCCAGCTCAACTGAAAGCTGAATCGACCCATCGCTGCGGGCTGAGGCGGATATAGCCTTTACTTCCTGGGGGGGACTGGTAACGGTAACCGAACTGCCACCACCACTGCTGCTAGAACCGCCAGAGCTGCTGGATACCCGCACCTGCTCCCAAGAGGGATATAAAACCGTGTGGGCATAAATCGGGGTGCTGAACTGCCAAATCTGCTTAAGTGCGGAGTCCTGATACCATTTGTTCACCCGTAGGTATCCTCTGGAATTGGATATAGTGGGTGGATTTCGGGGTGCTGTGGCTGTGGTTCCATAAGGCAGTTGGGTGGTGGCATCATCTTTACCGTTACCATACCGGAAAGTAACGGTAACAAATCGGTTCACGCCAAAATTCGGCCCGGTATTGGATCTTCCATCCAACACCGTGATGCTGGGGCTGGTGGCATCCCCGACAAGAGCATACCCAACCGTACTGGTTCCTGTAGGGATATTTACCCGCACCTTGTATCTGCCTGGCGAAAGGCCTGCAAATTGGTAGATGCCCGCTGCATCTACTGACACAGTTTTGGGTGGGGTCAGTGGATATCCACTACTACTCAGCAGCTCTGCTGTGGTGCCCTGTACACCGTTGGCTGGGGCATCGGTAAAATGCACCTTGCCAGAAAGAGTGGCCGTACTGGCCTTGAGCACAAGGGGAACGTACAGTGTCGCTTGGCCGCCATCCGGTATTGTAAACTGTGCCTCGGGTGCATAATTGTACACCGTAAATTGGTTATTGGCATATATGCTGTAGCTGCCGGTTCGCATATAGGGCTCCAATCCGGTGGTAATACGAACGCTTTTTAAGATCCAATTTCCCGCCTGCAGATACTGTGCTCTACCATTAAACTGGTTGACAGCATCATACGCCGTTGTGATGAACTTGGAGTCCCCTGCTTGGCTGCTGAATCCCAACGTAACTGTTCCACCTAAATTCTGATTATCTACTGAGGCATCAAATAGGTTATCCCCATTTAAATCGTGGAAAATCCGAACCCCTAGGGTGCCTTGGCTAGCGGCTGCCGATGTGGGGAATACACACCCCACCACCAATAGTGCCAATAGCACCACCAATGGCCGAAATACCTCAAACAGTTTATAAACAGAGAAAGATTTACATCTCATTATCGCTGCCCCCTTTGGTGTATGAACAA
>CAYNCW010000263.1:0-4536 GCA_964395635.1 uncultured Oscillospiraceae bacterium | reverse complement strand
AAACCTTTCCTTTTTGTTTTTATACCGCTACTTTTTTACCGGGAGCAAGCTTTGGTTCATTGGCATCCGCAATTACAACCTGGCCTTGCTCTAAGCCTTCATTAATAATGTAGCCCTCTCGGGTTTCCACACCTTTTACCACCGGCTGCAGCTGAGCAGCACCATCCTGTACCACCCATACACTGTCCTGGCCCTCTTGTTCAAATACAGCTTTTTTGGGCACCACAATACAGTTTTCCTCCCGGTATACCGTAAAGTCCACATCCATTTGATAGCCAATGCCCACAGCCGGATCCTGGGTGGAGATCAGCACCCGCACCTTGGATTCTTCCACACCGAGAGGGGAGAGCTTAATCTCTGCCTGGGTGTCTTTGCTAATCACCTTGCCGGTGGCAACTGTATCACCAATGCGCTTGTTTACAGTGAGCTGCACCCTATCCCCCACCTGAATGCCGTCTATTTCTCGCACCGGCACAAACACCTCCACCATAGGGGTGCAACCAATGGTGGCAACATGTGTGTTTTGGGTGACGGTGGTCATATCCTTTATAGGTAAAGCACTCACCACACCGTCGCAAGGGGCGGTAAGGGTGGACTTTCCCTGCTTTTCGGTTAACTCCTGAATGCTTACCTTGGCGCTTTCAATCATTGAATAGTAGTAGGACTGCATACCCGAGCTGTAGTTTTTGTTCATGCGGGTGTCTATTGCGCCAATTTGGGCGTTGATGCTTTGCTTTTGGCCCTCATAGTATCCTTCTTCCACTGTACTGTTTTGTAGCTCCAGCAGCCTTTTTTCACTTTCGGCAAGGCTCTTTTCCGCCATATTTACTGCGGTTTTGTATTGGTTGTATTCCGGATCGTAGGTATTTTCATCACTGTCATAATCGCTTTCGTCCCGATAGTCTTTGAGATCCCGCTTGGCAATCCGCAGAGTATCTCTGTCCTGGCTCACAATCTCCCGTTGCAGCTGAATTTGGGCCAGCCGGGTTTCCTCAGCACCTTCTCGTCCCTTCACTTGGGAATCCAAGGTGGTGAGCTGGCCAATAAGCTGGTTTTTGGTTCCCTGCATGGATTCCTTTTCTTTTTGTTCTGCCAGAGATAAATTATATATCTGGGCATTGTAACCCTTGATGTCGTTTTCCAAACGCTGGATTTGAAACTCCACATCGGATGCGGACAGCACTGCCAGGGCATCCCCTTTTTTCACCTTTTGCCCCTCTTCTACCAAGATTTCCAGCACTTCACCGGAAAGCATAGGCACTACCTCCTGGTTGTTCTGGTATACACACCGCCCCTGTTCGGTAAAGGTGATTTGTGCGGTAACAGGCTCCAATCCCTGTGTTTCTATGGCAAGGGGGCCGGAGGCAGCAGACACCATAACCGCTGTGCCGCCCAGTACAACAACTGCTCCCAATAAAATCGATATGGCTTTTTTCTTATTTTTGATTAGCATACTGCTCACTCTCTTTCCTTTAATACATCGGTCATTTCCAGTTTGGCAATGTGTTTGATAGAGGACAGATTGGCCAACACTGCAGCCACAAGGCAAAACAATCCGCCCACGATATAGTGGATAGCCGCTATGTTCATGGTGATGGCTACGGTATCTTCGCTCATTACACTCATCAGCATCCCCCGCAGCCCAATGGCCAGGGGAATACCGGGGATAAACCCAATAGCGGACAACAAAAAGTACTCGGTAATTAGGATTTTGCCTATCTGCCCGGGGGTCATACCCAGCACCCGTAGGGTGGCATATTCCCGGGAACGCTCTGATAGGGAGATGGAGGCGGAGCTGGCTATAATTGCAAAGGCTATTCCCAGCCCGATAACAGCAAACAACCCAACATTCACCCCAAGGGACTGATCCAGCATGGTCTGCACTGTCTGCCTGACCTCTGCCATCTGTTGCAGTGTGCCGGTGTTTTTGGCTTCAGTAAGAATTGTGCTGACGCCGGCCGGGTCGTTGGACTGCAGCAGCAGGGTATTTACCGCTTTGTCGGTGCCCAGCATGGCACACATGGTATCCAGGTTTAAGTACATGGTTCTGCCCATGTTTTCTCCCACAATAGCTGTCACCACAACTGGCAACTTTCTGTCATGGGTATAGGGGGTGGTGATGACCACAGTGTCCCCCACCTTAATTGCCAGCTTATCGGCTAAGCTTAAGGTAACAACCGCACCCTGCTCTGGCACTTCCACATAGGAACGTGAGGAGCTATCAAACAAGCGGCGCATCTGGCTGTTAGGCTCCAGCCCGGTAACGGTTATAGTTTCAAGTATATGGTTATGGTAACCGATTGCGGTAATTTCCAGTATACCCTCTGCTGCTGTAACCCCGGGCAGATTTTCGGCAGAGTGTACGGCATGGGAAAATCGCTGTGCTTCCTTAAAATTCAACTGTATATCATATTGTTGGTTATAGGTAAACTGATCCATCACAACCTCATCCCGAATGGCGGCGAAGGAGGACATGAAGGTGAGAACCGAAAAGGAGACCGCAATTCCCCCGGCTACAAAAGCGCTGCGAAACCTGCTGCGGGAGATATTACGCAAGGCCATGGAGATTTCCAGAGGCATCAGCTTTGCTATGGGGTTGTTGCCCGTGTTTGGGCGCTTCTTCTTTACCATAGGGGGTGCCGGTGGCCGCATGGCCTCTGCGGGGCTTAGGTCTAGCACCGACTTTGCGCCGGTGATAGCACCCACCAGACCAACCACCACCGAAAGCACAAGGGCGGTAAGTAGGATGGAGAGGGTAACCGGCACCTTTACCGGCGGCATCCGCATAATCAGCAGATAAATACCGGTGAAGTATTCACAGATACCAAGGCCCACAAGGATTCCCAACAAACCACCGGCTAAACCGGTGAAGCCACCGTAGCCCATATACACCAGCAAAATTTTGCCGCTGGAAAGGCCAAATGCCTTCATAGTGCCTATCTGTGTGCGCTCCTGTTCAATTACCCTGCGCATCAGGATATACAGCACCAGCGCTGCCACTGTTAGAAAGATAGTGGAGAGCATATTGGCTATCATAGAGAGGTTGAAGAAGGCCATCTCGGTGCTATAATGGCCGGGATGGTCTTTGCGGGGGTAGAGGGATTTTAGCCCATAGCGGGTAAGAGCATCCTCCAGCACTATCTCCACATCCCGGTATTCTGTGCCGGGTTCCAGGCGAAAGGAGAGATAGTTGGCAAGCCCTTCGCTTTCTGCCAGTGTGGAAACCTCCTCTGGCAGCATAAATGCATAGCCGCTTGTGCCACCGCTCCATTCTGAAATGTATTCCGGGCTGATAGCCACCCCGGAAACCACCGGGCGCATCTGTCGCCCATCGGTGAGGATGTACAGCCTATCCCCCAGACTAAGCCCCTGGGCCTCGAAAAACGTTTGACTCACCACAATCTCCCCCCGGGAGGGGGCTTTGCCTTTCAGTAATAAAAACGAATCCAGTGGTTGGATTTCCTGGGGGTCGTGGGAAAGGATATGGAGGTTTAACACAGTGTCGCCAAGCTCCAGCACCCGAACATCTGCAGTAGTTCGCCCGGTCACCTGGGCAATGCCCTCCAGCCGGGAAAGGGCGCGGGCTGCATCCGGGGAGATGCCACTCACCGATGCAAAGGCATCACCAAACCGCTGCATGTGGTACATGTCATTCATTATGGCGGTAAGGCGGATGCTGGTTTGGCTAAACCCTATGTAAGAAGCCACCCCAAGAGCAATCAATAGAATACAGGAGGCGTAGGAGCGCTTGCCTTTCCAGATGCTGCGCAAAGCTTTTTTTAGCAGTATCACCAGACTACCTCCTCCGGCGCAATGGGATTTGCATTTTGCTTAATTCCGGCAATGGTGCCGTCTCGCACAGTAATCACCCGGTCAGCCATTTGGCTAATACCACCGTTGTGGGTGATAACCACCACTGTTTTTTTATAGGTTTGGTTAAAATCCCGCAGCAGCCTGAGCACACCGATACCGGTGCTGAAATCCAGCGCGCCGGTGGGTTCGTCACAGAGCAGCAGGTTGGGGTTCTTGGCCAACGCTCTTGCAATGGCAACCCGTTGCTGTTGCCCGCCGCTCATCTGGGAGGGGAAGTGGCCTCCCCGGTCGCCCAGACCGATTTGCTCCAGAAGCTGCTGCGGTGGAATGGGATCAGAGGACATTTCCGCCGCCAACAGGATGTTTTCCATGGCAGTGAGGTTTTGTATCAGGTTATAAAACTGGAAGACAAACCCCACAGCGGATTTTCGGTAAGCAGTTAGCTTTTTTGCTGAATAACTCCCGATATCCTCGCCGTTATACAGCACCTGGCCGGTTGTGGGGGAGTCAATCCCCCCTACAATATTTAAGACTGTGCTTTTGCCGGAACCACTGGGACCAAGCACCACCACAAACTCCCCTTCCGGAATGGTAAAGCTTACATCCCGAAGTGCCTGAACAGTCATTTCTCCCATTTTGTATTCTTTTGCCAGGTTGTTTACTTTCAGTATCTCTGCCATTTATCTCACACCTCATTTCTCTTGCTGGTTATAAGAATACAGC
>CAYNCW010000262.1:4246-4561 GCA_964395635.1 uncultured Oscillospiraceae bacterium | reverse complement strand
TTGTATCGCTGGGCGGCTGTCCTAATAGTTTCTGGCATAAAGCCATCTTGTTCTTCGTTTTCTTCTGCTCCTATTCGACACTACTCCCCGAAGCAGAAAAACCGCAGACCGATGTCTGTGGTTAGGGCAGTCAGCTTAAACCAGCCAGTGGTCGATGCCACGCAAGCGTGGCGTATGGCTGTCATGGGACTCTCACCCTCGCCGGGTTCTCCGGCGACCGCACCCTTTGCGTGAGGCTGTGGCTATGCGGAAGTATCATTGTAGGCTGTTCAGGTCATGGCGGGGCAATCCACCACAGATTGCTTTTGGGACGAA
>CAYNCW010000262.1:0-4177 GCA_964395635.1 uncultured Oscillospiraceae bacterium | reverse complement strand
CTTTTCCTTTCGGCTGAACAGCTAACGTATTTAAGCTGCTGGATATGACCGGCGAGGCCGGTGTTTTTCAAGGTACCGCAGGGAGCAAAAAATGCCCCCTCACTTCTATAAAGGAAAAAGTGAGGGGGGCTATGCGCCGAAAGATTAAATTTCTATCAAGTTTCTCAACCTGAGCAATATTTTAGTGCGGCGGCGACTGACGGTAGACTGATTTACACCTACAGCACGAGCTACCTGAGATTCGCTTTTCTCATTGAAAAACAGTTCTTCTATGAGGGATTGCTCGTCCGGCGGCAGCGTCTGCAGCGCCAACCAGAGTTGCTCCAGCTGTTCCTGCCGGATGAGCTTGTCCACAAAATCGGGTTGAATACGTACAATAAGGTAATCAATATTGACACCATTCTCTTGAAAATGCTCCAACGACAACTCGTTCTGGTGGATCAGCTTTTGGCGATAGCGCTCAGTTTCTCGCTCTTGATGGTATGCACGGTAGATGGCCTCGCTGACCTCCACACGCTGCTTTTTGACGATAATAGTGTATTTTTTGTTCTCTGACATTTTCTTGTCCTCCTTAATTTTCGTTGATGGGCGAAAACGAAGGACAAGAGGCGGTGACCGGCACCGGTATTCAATTGTCGGTAGACGCAAAAAAGCACACCTGCATGGCGGAGCAATGCTCCACGCATCAGGTGCGCTTTTTGTTATGCCAGTATAAACAGGAATTGACAGTTCAGTGCGAAGGTCATAGTTGCCCTGGGGTATAGCCAGGATTTTTTTGACCGTTTACCTGTAGAGGGTAACCCAACTAAAGCATAATCTAATATTCGCTGCTTCTAACAAGCAACGAAACGCCGGAAGTACTCCAACGCATAAAAAATCCCTCCAATCCAAAAACCGGATTTGAGGGAGAAAGGCATGCTGAAGCGCCCCCACAAAGCCCGTTTTTTTATTGTCGGGGTAACAGCTCATAAATTGTTCTAGAAAACTTGGAACGATTGGTTCATGTATAATTGAACTGTTGCGCCATTATCAGCATGGCGTAAACAAGTAAAATTATAGCTAGGAGGTGAACCAAAAGTGCATTACAAACCTGACATACTTAGCAGGGTCATCAAAACTGCTCGTCAACATGCCGACATCACAATGGAGGCACTGGCTGATAAAGTTGGCATTACAGAACGTTACCTATACCGTATTGAAAACGAAAATAAGAAACCGAGTTTCGATGTTCTGTTTAAGCTAATCCGTGAATTATCCATATCATCGGACTCGATTTTCTACCCCGAGAAGCCGTCCAAAGATTCCGAGGTAGAAAATCTTATCCGTATGCTTTACAACTGCGATGACCGTTCTATGGAAATAATCAAGGCAACTGTGAAAGCCGCATTGGAAAGCCAAACGAAATAAAGAGGCAAAGAAAGAGCCGATAACCGTGAACTACTGATATGCTCCCCTTGAAGTAGACAGTGCAATAAACAAAAGCACATCTACCCAAGGGGAGTGAATTTATGCCACAAAACACAAAACTAACATTGCTTCAAAAAATCAGTGCGGTGGAGGACTACCTAAGCGGACAAGAAGGCCCCATTGCCATTTGCGCAAAATTAAATATCGCACACATGACCTTGTACAGATGGAAACAAGCATATGAGGAAAAAGGCGTATCCGGCCTGATTCCAGCGCAACGATTAAAGAAATATTCTGCGGAACTAAAGCTACAGGTGGTCAACGAATACCTTACCGGGAATACAACATATGCCGCTTTGTGCAGCAAATACGGCATCAGCGATACGCATATTGTCGCAAGGTGGGTAAAGAAATATAATGGTCATGAAGATTTTAGGCAGCCAGGCGCTGGAGGTAAAATTAACATGACCAAGGGAATAAAAACGACACAGGATGAGCGTATAGAGATTGTCAGTCACTGTATAGCCAACAGCAAAAATTATGGTAAAACAATCCTACGATACGGTGTGTCATATCAGCAAATTTACTCATGGGTAAAGAAATATGAAGCAGACGGAGTTGATGCACTTTTAGACCGTCGTGGAAAGCGCAAGGACAAGGCCTCCATGAGTGAGGTAGAGAGACTTCATGCACAGTTGAAGCTTGCGGTGGCAGAGAACCTGCGCTTACAGATGGAGAACGAACTGTTAAAAAAATTGGAGGCGCTCGAAAGGGGGATAGACGAGGGTTAAGTTTGGTGCGCCTTGAAAACAAATATTTAGCGATACAGAGCCTGCACGAAAAAAAGAAATATCCCATTACCACGCTCTGCGACATTCTGGAGCTTAATCGCTCATCCTATTACAAATGGCTCAGCCGTGACGCCGGTGCACAGGAGACTAAGGATGCTGTCTTGATCGAGCGCATTTGCATACTGCATGAAGAGTCCAACGGGATATTGGGATACCGCCGTATGCAGATGAATTTGAAACGTCGGTTTGGGCAGGTTGTCAACAAAAAACGCGTATACAGGGTCATGAAGGCCATAGGGATGAAATCTGTTATTCGCAGGAAAAGGCCAAATTACATAAGGTCTACGCCGGAGATAACGGCAGAAAACATCCTCGGCCGTAAATTCACAGCCGATAGCCTCAATGAAAAGTGGCTTACGGATGTTACTGAGTTCAAGTACAATGGTGGCAAGGCGTATCTCAGTGCAATTCTCGACCTCAAGGACAAGGGCATCGTCGCCTACGCCATAGGGCATAGCAATAACAACAAGCTGGTATTCGACACCTTTGATGCTGCTGTGCAGAAATATCCTGATGCCAAGCCCTTATTTCATAGCGACAGAGGATATCAATATACAAGCAAAGTGTTTAGAACCAAGCTTGACATGCAGGGTATGATACAGAGCATGTCCAGAGTTGGGAGATGCATTGATAACGGTCCGATGGAAGCCTTTTGGGGAACACTCAAGGCTGAAATGTATTACCTTCAAAGCTTTCGCAGCTATGAAGCGCTGGTACTGGCTATTGATGACTATATTGCCTTTTACAACAACCGCAGATTTCAAGAACGTTTAGGTGGATTAGCTCCGGCAGAGTACAGGGCTTTCCTGTCTGCTGCATGAAAAAAGCCGACAGCTTGTTTAAACTGCCGACTCGTTTCTCTTTTTCGCCTGTCTACTTGACAGGGGGCAGTTCATACTTCACTGGTTATCGGCTCTGCGTCTGTGCGTCTGGCTCTGTGATAAGGGTCTGTCAATAATTTTGTGCTAATGCCTAGACGAGAAAAGACTTCACCCTATCCGGGAAGAAGACACTGAGCTGAAGCAAAATTTGCCCCCAGTTATGAATCCTGCTGGTCCATTTGAGCATGACATCCTGGGTGACCAGATATAACATCTTTAGAAGCGCTTCATCAGTGGGAAAAACCGATTTCCCCTTAGTCACCTTGCGAAGCTGCCGATGGTAGCTCTCGATCATATTGGTCGTGTAAATGAGTTTGCGAATCTCGGGAGGGTACTTAAAAAAGGTTGCGATTTCGCCCCAATTTCGGTGCCAGGATTGGATAACGAGCGGATATTTGCTGCCCCAGACTGTCTCAAATTCCTCCAAAGCAGCCAGAGCCGCATCCTCAGAGGGAGCTGTATAAATGGGTTTTAAACCGGCCAGCAACTTTTTTGTGTCCTTGTACGACACATACCGGATGGAGTTGCGGATTTGATGCACAATGCATTTTTGTATCTCTGTGCGTGGGAAACAGGCGCAAATTGCCTCCGAAAAGCCGGTTAGATTATCCACACAGCAAATGAGAATGTCCTGGGCCCCGCGGTTTTTCAGTTCATTTAGGACGGTCAACCAGAATTTTGAGGTCTCATGCTCACCGATATACATGCCCAGAACATCTTTAATCCCGTCAAAATCGATGCCAATGACCATGTATACAGCCTTGTTTACGATATGTCCTTCCTGCTTAACTTTGTAGTGAATCGCATCTAAAAACACCACGGCATAGGCTTTTTGCAGCGGTCGTGACTGCCATTCTCGAATAACCGGCATGATTCGATTGGTTACATTGGAAATCAGCGTCGGCGACACGTCGATGCCGTAAAGACGGTTTAAATGCGCCTGGATATCCCGCACGGTAACGCCTTTTGCGTATAATGCGAGAATTTGATCCTCAATACACGGCTGTTACTTTTGGTGTTTTTTTATTAGTATCGGCT
>CAYNCW010000261.1:0-4562 GCA_964395635.1 uncultured Oscillospiraceae bacterium | reverse complement strand
GAGAGGTTTTAGTAATGACTTCTCACCTTGTAGCTGGTATGGAGGATCTCATGGGCTTTGTGGCTGCCGGGTTTTTCAAAGTACTCCTCGTAGAGCTTTTTCACCATGGGATTTTCGTGGGATTTACGCACCGGCTTATCTTTATCGGCATTATACAAAACTGCAGCACGCAGGGAACGAAGGTCGATAAAGTTGCGAATGTGTGCGGGCTGGACAGGCTGACCGCCGCCGTTGACACAGCCGCCCGGGCATCCCATAATTTCGATAAAGTGGTAGTTCTTTTCGCCAGATTTCACCTTTTCCAGCAGTTTCTTGGCGTTGGAGAGGCCGGAAGCAACCGCTACGTTGACATCCAGGTCGCCCACCTTGTAGGTGGCCTCTTTGATACCGGCAGTTCCGCGGACATCCTGGAAGTCCAGGGCCTTTAGCTGGTCACCGGTAATCCATTCAACAGCAGTACGTAACGCGGCTTCCATAACGCCACCGGTTGCGCCAAAAATAACGGCAGCGCCGGTGCTTTCCCCTAAAGGTGCATCGAAATCTTCGTCGGGAAGGTTTACAAAATCAAGTCCGGCACGTTTGATCATTCTGGCAACTTCCCGGGTGGTGAGGGATACATCGCAGTCGGGAACTCCCGCAGCATTTTGATCCTCGCGGTTTACCTCAAATTTCTTTGCGGTACAGGGCATAATACCCACCACAAATATGTCCTTGGGATCCAGGTTGTTCTTTTCTGCATACCAAGTTTTGGCGATGGCGCCAAACATTTGCTGGGGAGATTTGCAGCTGGACAGATTGGGAATAAACTCAGGGAAGAAATGCTCACAGTATTTGATCCAGCCGGGAGAGCAGGAGGTGATGAGGGGGAGAGGGCCGCCGTGCTGCACACGGTGGATAAACTCGCTGGCTTCCTCCATAATGGTCATATCTGCGGCAAAGTCGGTGTCGTATACGCCATCAAAGCCCAATCTGCGCAGTGCAGCGGCCATTTTGCCGGTGGCATCGGTGCCCACAGGCATATCAAAGTCCTCGCCGATGGTGGCACGGATGGAGGGAGCGGTTTGCACAATTACATGCTTGGTGGGGTCGTTGAGAGCGTCCCAAACTTGCTGGGTTTGATCCTTCTCAGCGATGGCGCCGGTGGGGCAAACCACGATGCATTGTCCGCAGGATACACAGGCAACCTCATCTAGGTTCATGTCAAATGCACAGCCGATATGGGTGTTAAAGCCACGCTCGTTGGCACCGATTACCCCAACTGCCTGGGTGCGAGCACAAGCAGCTACGCAGCGGCGGCAGAGAATGCACTTGTTGTCGTCCCGGTACATATGCATAGCGGAATCGTCCACTTCATAATGGGGGTTTTCGCCCACAAAGGTGGTTTCGTCCTCTACGCCAAACATGCGGCAGAGACGCTGCAACTCGCAGTTTCCAGAACGGATGCAGGAAAGGCATTTTTTGTCGTGGGTGGACAAAATCAAATCCAATGTGGTTTTGCGGGATTCATGCACTCTGGTGGTATTGGTCATAATCTCCATGCCCTCTGCCACAGGATAGGTACAGGCAGTTACCAAGGTTCTGGCGCCTTTTACCTCCACCACGCAGATACGACATGCACCAATTTGGTTAATCTCTTTTAGGTAACACAAGGTGGGAATTTCTATATTTGCCATGCGGGCCGCTTCCAGTATTGTCATATGGGATGGCACCGACAAAGGCATACCGTTAATCTTTATATTTACATTTTCCATCTTAACAAGGTACACTCCTTTATTCTTTTACTATGGCATTGAAGCGGCATTTTTCTATGCAAGCACCGCACTTAATGCACTTGGCTTGGTCGATGACATGAGGATTCTTCACTTCACCTGAAATAGCGCCGGTGGGACATACCTTGGTACAGGCAGTACAACCTTTGCAGTTTTCCTCTACAATGACAATGTTGAGCAGATCCTTACACACCTTGGATGGGCAACGTCTGTGCACCACATGGGCTTCGTATTCGTCCCGGAAATACCGCAGGGTGGATAGCACTGGGTTGGGGGCGGTTTGCCCCAATCCGCATAGGGCGTTGTCCTTAATATAGTAGCACAGCTGCTCCATCTTATCCAGGTCGCTGAGCTTGCCTTGGCCTTTGGTAATGCGGTCCAGCATTTCGTATAGGCGCTTGGTGCCGATACGGCAGGGGGAGCATTTGCCACAGCTTTCGTCTACGGTGAATTCTAGGAAGAACTTGGCGATATCCACCATACAACTGTCCTCGTCCATGACGATAAGGCCGCCGGAGCCCATCATGGAGCCGATAGCAATTAGGTTATCGTAATCAATTGGCACATCAAAGTTTTCCATAGAGATACAGCCGCCGGAAGGACCACCGGTCTGGGCTGCCTTAAACTTTTTGCCGTTGGGAATGCCGCCACCAATTTCCTCCACGATTTCCCGCAGAGTGGTTCCCATGGGGACTTCCACCAAACCAGTATTGGTAATCTTTCCGCCCAAAGCAAACACCTTGGTTCCTTTGGATTTTTCGGTGCCCATGCCGGCAAACCAGTCGGCCCCCAACAGAATGATCCGTGGAATATTGGCGTAGGTTTCCACATTGTTGAGAACGGTGGGTTTGCCAAACAGTCCCTTAACAGCCGGGAAAGGCGGGCGAGGACGGGGTTCACCCCGGTGACCTTCGATAGAGGTCATCAGCGCTGTTTCTTCCCCGCAGACAAAGGCACCTGCGCCAAGACGGATTTCCAGATCAAACTCAAAGCCGGTGCCAAAGATATCTTTACCCAAAAATCCTGTCTCTTTCGCTTGTGTAATGGCTATTTGCAAACGGTGTACAGCGATGGGGTATTCGGCGCGGACATAGACATAGCCTTTGGTTGCGCCGATGGCATAGCCTGCAATGGCCATGGCTTCGATAAGTACATGGGGGTCACCCTCCAGAACCGAACGGTCCATAAATGCGCCTGGGTCGCCTTCGTCGGCGTTACAACAGACATATTTCTGGTCTGCAGTTTGGGAGGCAGCAAAGCTCCACTTCATACCTGTGGGGAACCCTGCACCGCCTCTGCCTCTAAGGCCGGAGGCTTTTATAGTATCGATAACCTCTTGGGGAGTCATTTCGGTAAGAACCTTGCCCAATGCCTGGTAACCGTCGAAAGCTATGTATTCATTGATATCCTCAGGGTTAATAACACCACAGTTGCGAAGTGCCACACGTTTTTGTTTTTTATAGAAGTTGGTGTCTTCCAGCGAGGTGACCTCATCACCTTTGACTGTTTCTTCATACACCAGTCGGGTTACAATTCTACCTTTGAGCAGATGTTCTTCTACGATTTCCGGGATATCCATTTCCTTTACCATAGAGTAAAAGGTGCCTTCCGGGTAAACAATCATAATGGGACCCAAGGCGCACAAACCGAAGCAGCCGGTTTTAACAACGCTAACTTCGTCATGTAACCCTGCCTTGGCCAGATGTTCATTGAGGCTGGCAATAATTGCTTCGCTGTTGGAGGAGGTGCATCCCGTTCCTCCGCACACCAATATATGTGACCTTACCATTCAACAAATCCTCCCTATTTTTTGTGGATTATCTGATTGCTATTTGTTAATCGTCCCGATGGTGTAATCCATTACAGGACCCTTGCCCATTAAATGATGATGCACAACCTTAATGGCTTTTTCGGCAGTCATATTTACATAGGTGGTTTTGGTGCCGTCGGGATCAAAAACCTCCACAACCGGCTCGTGCTGGCAGATACCGATGCAGCCGGTTTGGCCTACAATCACATCCTCCAGCTTTTCTTTTGCAATCTCCTCCACAAAGGTGCTCAGCACAGGGCGTGCTCCAGCGGCAATACCGCAGGTAGCCATACCCACCATTACCCGGGTTGCATTCTCTTTTTCCTCACGGATGCCCATCCCAGCCCGGGCTTTGTCCCGAATGGCCTTGAGTTCTTCCAGTGATTTCATACTCGTTCCTCCTTCATTGATTGCTTTATACACAAACAAACTAAAATGGCTAAAAAATTATAGGCTGGCTTCCTGCTCCTTGAGGTAGTCCCGAATCCAAGCCACCACATCCGGGCTGGACAATGACACATCCTGCCCCAACACTTCCCGCAATTCCCGGGTATCCAGATGAAAGCCGGTGTCGTCCACCTTTCTTTCATACAAAAAGTCAATATCCGGGTTACAAGTGATAAGCAGCAAAATGGTACCGTTTATGTCCCCCACCGGCATCATGTCAATATGGTCGGTTTGAAAAAGGGCTTCAAGGGTTGTGCCTACCCCCACCTGGGACTGAATGGAAAAGCTGCCGCCGGTCATTTCGCAAGCCATTTTAAACAAGGGAACCCCCAATCCAACCTTTCGGGTGGTTCGGGTGGTATAGAAAGGGCTTTGCACATTTTGCAGCTGCTGCGCATTCATACCTTTGCCGTTGTCGCCAATTCGGATTACCAGGGAGTGGTTGGACCGATTCTCTATCAGAGCAATTTCTATAAGGGCGGCCTGGGCAACAATAGAGTTTTGCACAATGTCCATTACGTTTAAAGAAAGCTCCC
>CAYNCW010000260.1:0-4579 GCA_964395635.1 uncultured Oscillospiraceae bacterium | reverse complement strand
TGGGATTTCTTGGCCCCAACGGCGCTGGGAAATCCACCACTATGAACATGATCACCGGGTACCTGTCCTCCACATCCGGCACTGTTACCATAGATGGTAAAGAAATATTGGCGGATCCTATGGGTGTTAAATCCAAAATTGGCTATCTGCCGGAGCATCCACCCCTGTATTTGGATATGACCGTGAAGGATTACCTTTCGTTTATGTACGACCTGAAAAAGGTGAAGGGGAAAAAGAATGCCCATATTGAGGAGATTTGTGCCCTAGTAAAAATAACCGATGTGTATGGGCGACTGATCAAAAACCTCTCCAAGGGGTATCGCCAGCGGGTGGGCCTTGCACAGGCACTGCTGGGGGGGCCCAGTGTGCTACTATTGGACGAGCCCACCGTGGGCCTTGACCCTAAGCAGATTATTGAGATTCGCAAGGTTATTCAGGATTTGGGAAAGCAGCACACCATTATCCTTTCTTCCCATATCCTATCCGAGATACAGGCCACCTGTGAACGGGTGATTGTTATTGCCTCCGGCAAGCTGATAGCCGATGATACTGCGGAGAATCTGGCCAAAAAGATGAGCGCCGATAGATCCCTCACTGTGCGCATTGAGGGGCCAGAGGATGCGGTGTATACCATGCTGGAGGAATTGCAGAATATTAGCCGGGTGGACAAGCTTGGCTCCCGGGAGGCCGGTACCTTCGACTTTTTGCTGGAAGCTACAGAGGGGTCGGATCTGCGCCGCCAGCTGTTTGCAGGGTTGGCACAGAGAAATTGGCCGCTATTGGGGCTGCGCAGCAACGAGCTTACCTTGGAGGAGATTTTCCTCCAGCTTACCGATGGCACAGCGCCCATAGAAGAAACCCAGGATGCCCCTATTCCTGAGAAATCCACCCAGCCCAAGGAGGCTCCAGAATTGGATGAAGCCCGCAAAGAAGGAGAGGATGCCTAAATGTTTGCTATTTTACGCCGGGAGTTTTCCGCTTATTTTAACTCCGCTTTGGGATATGTATTTTTGGCTGTATTTTATCTGTTTGCAGGGTTCTATTTTATGGTGGGCAGCTTGTTTCAAGATGTATCTGACCTGACCCAGACCTATGGAAGCTTGTTTTCTATTATGCTGTTTTTAATACCCATTCTCACCATGCGCTTGTTGAGTGAGGATCGGAAAAACAAAACCGATCAAGCGCTGCTTACCTCTCCGGTGTCTATAACCGGTATGGTGCTGGGCAAGTTCTTTGCGGCGGTGGCGGTGTTTTGTGTGGGACTTTCGGTAACACTGGTTTACGCCTTGGTACTGGCAGTACATGCCCCGCCCAACTGGCCGGTGATATTGGGGAATTTCCTTTCCCTGCTGCTGCTGGGTATGGCGCTGATTTCTATCGGGTTATTTATCTCCTCCCTAACCGAGAACCAGTTTATTGCGGCGGTGGGCGGGTTTGCTGTGGGGCTTTTCCTGCTGCTGGCCGACTCTATGCGCACGGTTGTAACCAACAGCGTTTTGCGGGCGGTTATTGGAGCACTTTCTTTTTACGACAGGTATTCGGATTTCACTGTGGGTATTTTTGATTTGGCAAATGTGCTGTTCTTTTTCAGCATTTGCTTTGTGTTTGTTTTCCTCACTGTCCGCGTGTTTGAAAAAAGAAGATGGAGCTAACCACCCACTACCAAAACTAGGAGGAAAACAACTGTATGAAAAAGATACTAAGCAGCAGAAAATTTAGACAGGGTTCCATTGCCACTGCTATCACAGTTTTGGTGCTTGCCATTGTTGTGGTGCTGAACATGGTTGTGGTTATCCTGGCCCAGCGCTATTCCCTTAGGCTGGATCTCACCCCCGGCAAGGTATTCGGCATTTCTAAGGATACCACCGATTTTTTATCCAATCTCAGTCAGGATGTAAACATCTACGTCTTAAATAGCCAGGAGGCCTTTTCCGGCGGCGACCAGTACCTAAAGCAAGCCAACGAGGTGATTCAGAAGTACACCCAGTACACAGATAGAATCGCCATTACCTATGTGGATTTAACCCGCAATTCTGGCTTTGCCTCCCAGTTTCCGGAGGAAAATGTGGTGACCAACAATATTCTGGTGGTGAATGGGGACAGGGTGCGGGTGCTTACGCCTTATGACCTGTTTGAGATAGACAGCTCCAATTATTATGCACCCAGAATCACCGGATCCTTGGCGGAACAGGCTATGACCAGCGCCATAGCTGGGGTAACCAGCAATAAAACGGTAACGGTGGCCATTTTGGGCGGACACAACGAGGCATCCCTTTCCGGACTTCGCCCGCTATTGGAGCTGAACAATTATATCCTTGAGGATGTAAACATCCTCACCCAGGAGATTCCCTCTGAGGCTACCATTGCCATTCTTTCTGCCCCTTTGCGGGATTACACCGAGGAGGAGCTGAAAAAGCTGGATCGGTTTTTAAGCAACAATGGCCAGCTGGGTAAGACTTTTTTCTATATGGCGGGTGTGGATCAGCCTGAAACCCCTGCTTTGGATGCGTTTTTAAAGGAGTGGAATATCCAGGTAAAGGATGGAGTTGTGTTTGAGACCGATCAGTCCCGTATTTTGAACCTGAGCCCCTACTTCCCTTTTGTGGAGTATACCGAAGCGGGATACAGCCAATCGGTGCAGGCAAAGGGATTGTATGTGGCTGTGCCCACTGCCAGACCGCTGGATATTCTGGAGGGCAACCCGGATCGCAGGGCGGTATCCTTGCTGCAGTATTCGGCTAAGTCGGGGATACAGCCGCTGATTGTGTCGGAGGGTTGGCAGCCTGGCAAGGAGGATATGGTGGGGCCTATCCCGGCTTTGGTTCTTTCCAGCCAGCTGAAACTTGTGGACAATGAAAGCCGCACCTCCAATGTTTTGGTGTGTGGTAGCTCGATTATTACCGAGGAAGCCATTTTGTCCAGCCACACCCTTGGCAATTCCGAGTATATCTTGAGCCTGCTCAACGCACTCTCCCAGCGGGAGGATGTTATAGCAATACAGTCAAAGATGATGGTCACACCACAGCTGGGGCTGAACAACCTGCAGATTTTAGGATACAGCTTTGTGTTTGTGATTCTGCTCCCTCTAGCTATGCTGATAACCGGTGGGGTTGTGTTCTTCCGCAGACGGAATTTGTAATCCTAGAGGTAACCGCGTATGAAAAACAAAGGTATTGTTGCGATAGTTGCTTGTATACTGGTGCTGGGGGGGCTGGTGGCTGCATTGCTGCTGCTCCGCTCTCAGCCCATAGAAGATCCAGGAGAAGTAAGCCCGGAGACTGTGGAAGGGCAAGATCCGGGCGAGGGGCTGGCAGAAAACATGGTATTTACTTCCAGATCCCCTGTTACCCGGGTGGACATCTACCATCCACAGGGCGAATACACCATACAGGCAGAGGATCCCACCGCCCAAACCCCCAATTATACCGTTGCCGGGTTTACTACCCTGCCCCTGGACACACAGATGCTGGCCAATCTGATTGGGGCCACCCGGTCTATGCCGTATCTGCGCCAGATTGCCGAAGAGGATACCACCGTGCTGGAAAGCTACGGCCTGGGGGATGATGCCCGACTAGTGTCTATGGTGTATAAGGATGGCCTGAAGGTGGATCTGTTTATTGGCAGCCAAGCCCCAGAGGGTGAGGGCACCTATCTGCTTTCTATGTGCAACGATTCCACCTGTGGCGTTAGCAGTGTGTATATTGTACCCAGCGATGTGGTACAGGGGTTTTTGCTGGAGCGAAAGGACTACCTAAGCCTAGAGGTGACCTCTGCCACTGGGGCTGCCCAGGCCTATGAGACCCTTACCCTATCCGGTGGGCCACGGACAGAGCCGGTGGTTGTAGAGCCCCTGGACTTGGCAGCGGAAAGCACAGTTTATGGAGTGACTGCGCCTATTCGCAGGCGGTTGCAGGCCTCCCCTTCCGAACCCGCTATTCAATCGGTGTTTTCTGTAACCGCCAATGATATTTACGAGGTATTCCCCAATGAGCAGCAGCTGGCTGAGCTGGGGCTAACCCAGCCCTATGCAACAGTGGAGGTAACCGGTTCTGCCCAGGGCAGCTTTACTCTGTTTGCAACTGCCCCGGATGAAGAGGGGAACTGCTTGGTTTTGCGCAAGGACACACCTATTGTGTATCTTGTGTCGGCTGCTAAGCTCCCCTGGTTAAATGTGACCTATCATGACTTGGTGAGCCCCTATGTGGTTTCGGTGCCAAAGGAGCAGCTAGCGGAGCTGGTGGTGGCCACCAAGGACAAAACCTATCACTTTTCTGTTGCAGTAACAGAAACCACCGATGATAGCGGCGAGACTTTATCTGAGGTAACTGCCACCTATGAGGGTAAGGCTGTGGACAGCGATAGCTTCTTGCGGTTGCTCACCACCTTGCTGGATGCTCCGGCTTATTCCTACAGCGAAACACCATTGACAGAGCTGCCCCAGCCGCTGCTGGCGATAACCTACCGGTATAAGGATGGTGCTGGGGAGGACACTGTTTCTGTCTATCCCGGGTCCCCCAGACAGCTCTATTTGGGCAAGAACCAAGAGCCTGTTGAGTTTTTGACTTCCTCCACCTATTTG
>CAYNCW010000259.1:0-4595 GCA_964395635.1 uncultured Oscillospiraceae bacterium | reverse complement strand
ATTCAATCATCTCCACCGTTTGTCCCGAATAGGAAAGCACTATGCCAAGATCCTCCTTGGTCATATTCCGTGCCTGCAAAAGCTGTGCGTGCCAGTCCTCGTTTACGATACAAGATTTGCTCAAACGCAGAAATTTTAAATAGGTATCCCGGGCAACATATAAAGAGGAACCAATGCCAAACAGCACCACTGTTCGGCAGTTGCAGATAAGATCCACTGCCTTTTCAAGGATATCAAAGTCCACCAGGTGTCGGGTATCCTCCAAGGAGACAATATTTTTGTAGGTGATTTTCTCCACAATGTCCTTTAAACTATCCAGATGGGTGATTTCTTTTTTTTCCTCTTCGGCGCTCTTGCGGCGCAAAGCCATTTCATAGGAGATGGCCAGGCGGAACTGTTTGTATCCGTCAAACCCCAGTTTTCGGCAAAGCCGCAGAATGGTGGCGGGGGAAGAATAGGTGGCTGCCGCCAACTTGTGAATGCTCAGCTCAATTACATCGGATGGGTCTTTTAATATATGGCTGATAACCGTGCGTTCGGTAGCACTGGCAGTGTCCAGAGATTCTCGCATTCTAATTAATGCACTTTTCATTCCTAAATTCCTTTCGTAGAATAGCTTGAAAACCCCAAGGTAAGGAAAGAGAGCGATATATAAAATTAAAGGAGTACTTTACAATCATGCAGATTTATCGCACAAACACATATACTGATATGAGCAGGAAAGCAGCCCTCATCCTCCTGTCTCAGATTCTTCTCCAGCCCCGTTGTGTGCTGGGTTTGGCTACAGGATCCACACCATTGGGGGTTTACCAAAATCTAATCAATTGGTACAAGGATGGGGATTTGGATTTTTCCGGGGTAACCACCTTTAATCTGGATGAATACAGGGGCTTGGCAGAAGATCATCCCCAAAGCTATCGGTACTTTATGGAGAACAACCTCTTTCAGCACATCAATATACAAAAGGAGAACACCTTTGTTCCCAACGGAATGAATCCGGATGCCCAGGGGGAATGCAAAGGGTACGAGCTAAGTATAACCAGATGCGGTGGTATTGACATGCAGCTGCTGGGTCTTGGACATAACGGCCACATTGGCTTTAACGAACCCAACGATACCTTTGAACAAGCAACCCACTGCGTCACACTGGCCCCCAGCACCATACAGGCAAATAAACGGTTTTTTGAGCACCAAGACCATGTACCCAAAGAGGCCTATACCATGGGCATCGGATCCATTATGCAAGCCAAGCGGATTTTGGTAATTGTATCAGGTGCAGAAAAGGCCGAAATAGTCAAAAAGGCATTTACAGGGCCTGTAACCCCACAGGTGCCGGCATCAATTTTGCAGATGCACCCCAATGTGACCTTGGTGGGGGATACAGCGGCACTTGCCCTGCTCTAGGGCGCGCTGCAAGCAGAAAGGATACTGATATGATTCTCAAAAATGCGTTGGTATTTACCGAGAACGGGTTTGTAAAAGGCGATATCGCCATGGCAGAGGGGCATTTCATCCAATGCCCTAGCGGTGATGGGTTGGATGCCCAGGGGCTATATGCAATTCCAGGGCTTATCGACATTCATATGCATGGGTGTGTTCGCCACGATTTTTCTGATGGTACTGTAGAAGAGATGTACACAATGGCACAGTACCAGGCGATAAATGGCATTACTGCATTATGTCCGGCTACTATGACTTTGCCTCAAGATCATCTGGAAACCGCTTGCCGCAATATGGCAGCTTTAAAGGGTGACGATGCCGCTGAGATTGTGGGGATCAATCTGGAGGGCCCTTTCTTATCCTCCCAGAATATCGGCGCACAAAACCCCAAGTATCTGCGCAATCCCGACCTAGGGTTTGTTCGGCGGCTTCAGGAGGCATCTGGCGGGCTTGTAAAGCTGATTTCCATCGCACCGGAGGTAGAAGGGGCGATAGACCTTATCAAGACACTGTCTAAAGAGGTTACCTGTTCCTTAGCCCACACCACAGCGGACTACGACACGGCTATAAAGGCCTTTGCAAGCGGTGCCAGGCATGTAACCCATCTATTTAATGCAATGCCACCTTTGCACCACAGAAGTCCTGGTGTAATTGGTGCAGCCTTCGACACACCGAACTGCAACGTAGAACTTATCTGCGACGGTGTGCACCTACACCCCAGCATCGTTCGGGTAGCGATGCAACTGTTCGGGGAGGATAGGGTACTCTTCATCAGCGATAGTATGATGGCTACCGGGCTTAGTGACGGAGAATACAGCCTGGGTGGACAAGGAGTAAAGGTACAGGGAAACACAGCCAAGCTGAGCCACCAGAATACAATTGCAGGCTCTGTAACCAACCTGATGAACTGTGTACGCTATGCGGTGGGCAATATGAAGATTCCTCTGTACACCGCAGTAAAATGTGCCAGTGTAAATCCGGCAAAAGCTATTGGTGTTTTTGATAAGCGGGGAAGTATTGCACCCGGAAAAGTAGCTGATCTTGTGCTACTTGATGAGAATTTAACCATTAAGCAGGTGTTTTTGCGGGGAACAGCGCTGCTGTAAGGTCCACAGAGCTTTTTTAAACACAGCTTAGAGACACTCATTATAACATTTAATCACAGAGTTTACAATTTTACAGCACCAGCCGCAGCCCTGCACATCCTATAAGGTGTGCAGGGTAGTATATTTTGGTGGTAGTTTGTATAGAAATTTGTTTACGGGCAATTGTATCGGAATACTAGGATTTTAATCTAAAATCCCCCATATGCAATGCATATGGGGGATATAAAAAATATGAATGTAATTTAGTATTATGTCTAAATTGCGGGATTTTGTCAATTATCCCCGCTTCATATGAATATGCCGTTCAAATTCCAAAGTGGTAACAGGTCTGCTAAAGAAAAACCCTTGTAATGTGTCAACTTCCAGGGATGTTAAAAATTCTTTTTGCTTTTGGGTTTCAACACCTTCTACACATACGTAATACTGAAGATTTTGTATAATGCTTACAATACCAGTTAAAAAGTTTTTGCATGAGACACTGTGTTCGATATCGGTTACAAAGGATTTATCCACCTTGATTTCATCAACAGGCAGATCTTTTAGGTAGCTAAGAGAAGAGTATCCAGTACCAAAATCATCCACAGCAATAGATATGCCCTCTTTGCGCAATTTGTGAAACAGATCAATCCCTTTATCCAATTCCAGGATTAAAGAAGATTCGGTTGTTTCCAAAATCAGGTTGGAAGTAGAAATGCCGCTTCCATTGACAGCACCCATGATTTCTGAATACAAGGAATCCCGTAACAGCTGCTTTGAAGAAAGATTGATATGCATTTTAAAATCAGAGAGCCCCCACTTATTTACCCAGGTGGCACATTGGGTGCACGCCTGATTAAAAATCCACTTTTCCACCTCAGCAATTAAATCTGTTTTCTCCAATAACGGTATAAACACATTGGGCATAATCATCTTGGATTTTGGCGAATTCCAGCGAAGGAGTGCCTCAGCACCCATACACTGCAATGTTTTGGTGGAAATGATGGGTTGGTAGTATAACTCAAAACCACAGCAGTTATTTTTAACCGCTCGTTCCAGGTCACTGATGATTTCAAATTGGTGTTTATGTAAGATTCCGTCTCCTCTGTTGTAAAAGCTGTAGCCATCCTTGCCACCTTGCTTTACCTTTTGCACCGCAAGCTCAGCGTTGAGAAGCAGCCTATCTGGAGCATAATCCAATCCGCCATAATAGGCTACAGCGCCACAGGATACAGTTACATGAATCTTTTTGCCATTTACACCAATGGCTTCTCGCTTAAAATACGCCCGAATACTTTGCATTGCTTTTTCAGCGTCTTTAGCCGAATAGTCTGGCAGCATAATGGCATATTCGCCAGCCACTATTTGATAAACGCAAATACCTGCTTTTTTTACTGCTTTGGGCAATTTGTTGGCAATGTGCCACAACACCTTTTCGCCGGAAACAAAGCCAAACGTAGCGTTAATCAGCTGCATATTGTCGATATCTATTAAAATAATGTACCCATTGCTGTTGGGTTTTTTTAAATTCACTTCCCAGTCTCGATGAAAAGCCTTTCTGTTGGGTAATTTGGTAAGTTGATCGATATAGGATTGCTCTTCAGCGTAGTGGGATAAGAAACCAGTAAGATTAAGGTCGATTGCCAGTCCTTTGGCTACTGCTATATTACCCTCCTTATCATACGCAACAACGATTTTAAGATAAAGCTTCCTCTCTTCTCCAAGCTGGTTATAGGCTACCATATCGACGAAAAAATTGGTGTGTTTGTTTATCAAATGTTGTATAACCATTTCTCTCAACCGATTGACATCTTTAACCATTAGGCATTCCAACAAATACTCTAAAACAGGATCTTCGATACACGGAGGTATTGAAAACTGTTTTACACAAGCATTTGAAAAATAGATTCTATTATCTGACTTACTGTATAGAAAAAGCATATCCTCTTCTTCATTAATTAATAGTAAATCTTTATAAATCGAATCGATTTTTTCATTAATTGCCGTTGCCATGGGTTTTCCTCCTTGAATGATCTCAAAATACGGCGTTTATACGACCAAACTACTCCTTTC
>CAYNCW010000258.1:0-4600 GCA_964395635.1 uncultured Oscillospiraceae bacterium | reverse complement strand
CATACAACATTGCTGAACTGTACATTTTGTGAATTTAGGAGGGATCTTTGTTGCTTGAGATTGATACTGTTTTGCTTAAATCCTGTGGAGTAAATCTGCATTTGACTCAAACAGATTGTACTCTTGACGATGATGAACAAATACGCTATACTACATATGGTATAAGGCTGACAGATCAAATGGGTAATGAACTTGCGGTGAAGAAGGATATCTCCACCAACAGGGTGTTTGTGGAACAGTTTATTAACAAATGTGTAGAATATGAACTGAGAACCGAAAACTTTGAAGATTGCCTGGAAGATTATCTGACAGAGCACGTGTAAGCGACACAAAGCGACAAGGAGCTGGTACTAAGGTGAAATGTCCCTACTGCCTGTATAGCGAGAGCAAGGTAATCGATTCTCGCCCAACCGATGAAGGCGAGAAAATACGTCGCAGAAGGGAATGCCTTCAGTGCCTAAAGCGGTTTACCACCTATGAGATTGTAGAAACAACCCCCATAATGGTGGTAAAAAAGGATAAATCTAGAGAAGCTTTTGATCGCAACAAACTGCTTATAGGACTCATGAGAGCTTGTGAAAAGCGGCGAGTATCGGTTCAGACCTTGGAAGAAATGGTGGATGCCATTCAATCCAGCATTCAAAATTCCATGGATCGTGAAGTCCAATCTACCCAGATTGGTGAAATGGCCATGGAAGGCCTTAAAGAAATTGATGAGGTAGCATATGTTCGGTTTGCTTCAGTGTATAGGGAGTTTAAGGATGTGGGCTCCTTTATGGACGAACTGAAAAGCATTCTGGAAAATAAGCAAAAGAGACAGTAGCAATGTGCAAATATAAACAATGTCGGGAATCTATCCTATGGTTTCACATATAATTTTTGTGAATATTTTTGTTGTGGACAATTTAGGCGATTCGTATTGGTCGGAAAGCTTACAGCGTTTTTGCAAAAACCCGCCAACGCAGTTTTTGTCTGCGTTGGCGGGTTTTGCTATTTTGGTTATGGCTAGCTGCTGAAAATAGGTGCTGGTCTTCCCTACTTGCGTTGCAAACCTTCGCAAGCGTTTGCTCACTTATCTACTTTCTCTTTACCTGACTTGGCTTTTCCCTGAATTTCTGGCACAGGGGGAAGATCATTTTTGGGGAAGTTTTGCTTTTTGTTGCTCTCAGTTCCGTGAGGCTCTTTGGGGTCTGGTCGGCGCATACCTGCTTTTGCCATAAGGAAACCACCTCCTGCTGGATTGTTGTAATAGGAGTAGTATTTCCTTGGCAATAGTTGCTTATGCGTTGTTATCTGGCCCTACACCGGCTAGAAGCACCATTACAGCGCAGTTACCCTCCAACAGATAAGTTTTTATTCAGTCAATGCTTTATCCAACAATACAACACCTGTGTTTCTTGTATGGCGTTGCATGGATTGTGCTGTTTACAAGTTCTATAAAACCAGCTCGCAGTTTTTCAAATAACTTTTATACATAGTGAGTATCCCATCATAGGTTTCCATATCAACACCGTTGGGGGCATTGAAATACAAAGACAGCGCCGTATCAAATAAGCGTATGTACACCCCAATAGCCTGTCCCAAAGCTTGGCTGTCATAAATCTCCCCCGCATCTTGCACCTTTAGCTGTCTGCAGTAGCGTCCTGTGCCGATTTTATGTTTTGGTGCTCCCATCGAGGCATGGTTTAGTAAACAAAAATGCTCTATTTGAGACCATATTTCAAAAAATACTGTAAGCCGAGACAATAAAGTATCACTTTGGGTTCGAGAAAGCATCCGGAACTCACCCCTATATCCATCAGCTCCTGTAAAAATTTCTACTCGGTAGCGAATGGTGGGGTTGTATTTAAAAGTAAGCACACTTTTGACCTCGAGTATTGTGCGGTCTTTAAAAGGCTGCGCCTGCAGTGTTTGGTGCCCCTGGGTTGTGGCAGCGGCAGTGGATAAAATCTGAGCTATACGCTTTTCGGGTGTTAACACAGATAGATGCTCTGCCAGTATACGGTTGATTAAATTGGAGCGACTGGTGCTCTGTGCATAAGCCAGTTTATCTACAGCTGACACAACATCATCCGCCAGTATTAGGCTATACATACTTTTTCCCATGCTTTCCCCCCTTTTTATTAATAGTATAACAATGAACATAATCTGTCAATGCAATTATATACTGATGATTGCAGTTTTACCCTGCAAAAAAGGCTGATACAACAATACCCACCAGGGATATTGTGTATCAGCCCACTTATATTGTCTTTTTCACTGTAAAACGCAGTGGCCATTCTGCCGCTTCCTCGGCATAATCGATGCCTATGCGCTTAGACACCCCTATAGTAAACGGCTCCAGCATGGTATCTTCGCAGATATACAGGTTGCTATGGGTAAGGCTGAGCCCATTCTGGGCTTTGGTAATGCCCAACCCCTTGGTCAGTTTTCCAGGGCCGTCTAACAATCCGCGTTTTTGTGCACTTGTAAGAGTTGTATAAGGCTTTTGAAAGCGCATATCGGCTATCCCATCTTTGCATTCTTCCAGCGGCTCCCCGCTGCGGATTAGCACTGCACAGGGATTGTTTTCTGGCTGGGTTACTGCATTGAGTAGATAATACATCCCATAAATCAGGTAGATATAGGCGATTCCTCCAGGCTGATACAGTACTTCGGTTCGGCCGGTACGGCGGTGGCCATAACTGTGGCAGGCCTTGTCCTCTACACCCAAATATGCTTCGGTTTCGGTTATCCACACAGCCAGATAGCCTGCATCGGTCTCATGCACCAAGCGCTTTCCCAGCAAATCCCTGGCAACCTGCACAGTATCTCTTTGGTAAAAATCCGGTGGCAGCTTTTGCATAAAACCCTCTCCTGGCATTTACTAACCTACCTCCCCTATCCAAAAGTATGGGGGAGTATAGCATAGCCTGCCGGTTTTCCTAATGGTTTATCCATTGGAACCACCACCAAGTAGGCGGCAGTGGCACAGACATAGGGTTGTGCCACTGCCGGCAGACTGCTAAGCGGTATGTACCGCATTTTTGCGCAATTTATGCTTCCGCTGATCTTCGGCGCAACATCGCTCCAGCGGGATAGGCTGCACTGCAAGGTATCCGCAGCTTCATCATAGGATGGCAAGCTACTTCCAGTGATTGACCCTCCGGATCTAGTATCTGCTCTACAACCAATTTATCCGGCCTACCTAAAGGGTAAAAAATTTCCAGCTCTTCTCCCACACCAAAACGGTTGCGTTCGGTGCAGATTAAATAGCCTTCTTCCCAGCCATCCACTGTAGCTACCACTTCCCAATCCCGCACATAACCACCACTCTTGTAGTACTGCTCTGGAGGTTGTTCCGGAAAATAGAAACCGGTGGAATACTGGCGGTGACTCACCTTCTTGGTTTCTTCTATCAGCCAATCCGGCGCGGAATAGTTCCCCGGGTCTTGCATATACAGGTCAATCCCCTGTCGGTATGCCCCGGTCACTGCGGCCACATAATAGGTGCTTTTGGCGCGACCTTCTATTTTAAAGCTTGTTATCCCGGCTGCCGCCAGCTTATCCAAATAGGGCAACATGGATAAATCCTGGGCATTGAGAATATAGGTGCCCTTTTCATCCTCAAAGATGGGGAAAAACTGCCCGGGGCGCTTCTCTTCCACCAGATGGTATCCCCAGCGGCAAGGCTGGGCACATTGGCCACGATTGGCGTCTCTGCCAAGAAGATACTGGGAGATAAGGCATCGGCCGGAAAAAGACATACACATTGCGCCGTGAACAAACGCCTCAATCTCAAGCTCCGGTGGGGTTTTATCCCGCAATATGGCTATTTCATCCAACCGCATTTCCCGGGCCAGCACTACCCTGCTTGCGCCCAGATGATACAGCTCGGTAGCTGCCAGGTGGTTAACCACTCCTGCTTGGGTAGAGATATGCACTTCCATTTGTGGCACCACGCGGCGTGCCAACATGAGCACACCAATATCTGCCACAATAACAGCGTCTACTCCTGCCTGGGCGGCTTGCCGGAGAAAATCCGGCAAGGCATCAGCTTCCTGGTTGGTGGGCAAGGTATTGCAGGTAAGGTAGACCTTTGCACCCCGCTGATGGCAAAAGTCCACTGCCTTTATAAGCTCTTCCGGACCAAAATTGCCGGGAGATGCCCGCATGCCAAAGTGTTTCCCCCCCAGATAGACTGCATCGGCGCCATAAAGTACCGCTGATTGCAATCGCTCAAAATCACCAGCAGGTGCCAGCAGTTCTGGTTTTCTTATTGTATTCAGAGTTTATTCACTTCCTAATCTTGGGTATCAATACCGTGTGCTTCTCCTCCAATTGCTTTGGCTGCTGCTACATTTTTATTGTGCTCAGCCAATGTTTCGGAGTAGTAAAAGCGCTCTTCCTTATCGGTAACAAAATAATAGTACTTGGTCTGTGCCGGGTTTAGTGCCGCTTCAATGGCATCCAGGCCGGGGTTACAAATCGGCCCAACCGGCAATCCTTTACAGACATAGGTGTTGTAGGCATCATACATTTCCTGATTGGCCTGCTGCAAATTTGGTTTAATTTCATCGTTTACATAAAATATGGTAACATCCGATTGTAGATTGGGGTA
>CAYNCW010000257.1:0-4631 GCA_964395635.1 uncultured Oscillospiraceae bacterium | reverse complement strand
ATGTTTGGATTTTGGCAATTTTCACCTTTGCTTTTTTTCTTTAGCTCACAAAGATATGCAAAAGTATGATTCCCATTGGCATCTGGAGGTTTATTGCTGTTTACTCTGGGGCGCATATACGAGCCACAGTTTTTACAGACCAGCAGCCCACTTAATAGGGAAATAGGGTTTTGTACTTTATTGCCAAATTTCTTTGGTTGATTGTTTTTTAGAATTTTTTGCACAAGAATCCAGTCAATGCTGTTAATTATCCCCGTATGTTTACCAATGGTAACAATCCATTCTTCCATGGGGGTTTTGGTTTGTTGCTTTCCTTCGTTGGTGGTACGGTTATAGGCTGCAATTCCAAAAATCCCATTGAACTCATCTTTTTCATTGCAAACATCTGCATTGCAGGAGATAAAATATGTATAGGAATGTTCATCTGCAACACAATAGACGGGGTTCATCAGTATTTCTCTCAACGCAACAATTGTAAACGGTTTGCCTTTTCTGGTTTTTGCTCCATGGTGCAGAAGGTAGGTTTCCACCTTGGTAAGGGATTTTAGCTCCAGAAACTTTCCATAAATGATGCGTACCAAATCTTGTTCTTCCACAATAGGGGATAACATAAAAGCGGTTCTTTCTTTACCATCAACCAATTCCTTGGTAACTTGTTTGGATGCAAACCCCAATGGAGTTGTTCCGCCAAGCCAACGCCCTGTTCGCGCCAGCATAAGCATGTTGTCTCGTATTCGCTCAGCTATGGTTTCTCTTTCAAGTTGAGCAAAAACAGAAGCGATATACATCATCGCTCTTCCCATTGGTGTAGATGTATCAAACCGTTCTTTGATACAGATAAAGGATATTTTATGGCGGTCAAAATCTTCGATTAGTGCTGAGAAATGGCTGACGTTTCGGCTTATTCGATCCAAACGATAGCAAATAATAAAGTCAAACTTTTTGCTATGAGCAAGGGACAACATCCGCTGAAATTCAGGACGCGAAAGGTTTTTTCCAGAAAACCCTTCATCCTCAAATATTTCAATTGTATGCTGTGATATATCGCCATAATGATGCTGGATATAGTCTTTGCACAACTGCACTTGGTTTTCAACGGATTCCCCTTTCCCAGTGAACTTGGATTTACGGGAATAGATTCCGAAATTCATATGTCTTTTGCCCTGCCTTCCATTATTTCCTGTAATGACTATTATAGATCATGCTACGCATCAGGGCAAGCCAGCGTATTGCAGATTTTCTAGTAGACTTACCACAGGGGAGATACCTCTGTTCTGTAGTACAGGATGATATAAAAACCACTGTAAACGCAAGAAATCTTTTGCATCTCAAGCGTTTACAGTGGTTTTATGAAAAATGAGGGCTTCATACTACTAAGAATTTAGTTGTAAGATTTCTGGAAGGTGAAAACTCCCCTGTGCTGTGCAGTCCCATTGCAAAGGTGTTGCTGAAATAACTTTATCAATATAAACTGCATACATATCTTCCTCAGGGCAGCTAGAGACTGTTGGCAACATACGGGATTGAATACGATATGGGTTGCCCCAATCCCTTTTAGGAGGAGGTTGAAACTCATTACAGGTTTCATTACAAAGGCGTGTCAATCGTATTGGCGTTTTGGCAGAAGCACTTGCCGGAACATTAATATTCCATACAGCAATGTGGTTTTCTAACCCATTGGCTAAAATATGTGCGGCAAAATGCTTTGTAACTTCCTGGGCAGCATGCCAATTCAGTATAGGATACTCTTCTGTGTGCTGCAAAGATACTGGCACTTCCATCGAGACAGCAAGTGCAGCAACTCCATGGCTATTTGCCTCGAATGCTGCGCCAACGGTGCCACTGCAATTTATATTGCGGCCAAGATTTTCTCCGTAGTTAATACCACTGATACACAAATCCGGTTTTCTGCCCGCAATTTCCAAGATGGCATACGCTACCGTGTAAGCAGGGGATGCATGTACAGCATATGCGGTTATCTGTTTTCCACCAATTGTCAGAGGGATTGTTTCAATAATGCCAAGACCCTCTTCCCGTGGAAACGATCGCCCCATACCGGTTTGTTGATAGCGAGGAGCTATGACCAACACATCTCCCAGAGGCATTACAGCCTCAGCTGCGGCATGCAGCCCAGGTGAAAATACGCCGTCATCATTAACAACAATAATAAGCGGTGCCATAGGCTACTTTGCGTGAGACCAGCCGGATATAACCGGTTCAGGCTTGTTTTCAGCAGACAAAGCTTCATGGGCCTTCTGTAAGAGGGGGTCTGTGTATGAAGTCAAATCCCGGTAGACTTTGCCATTTAGTTGCTCGTATCGTGCAACATTTTCAGGAATGGGTTCAAACACATCCCGTACCTTTACCATTTTTGCAACTGCTTCTTCATAGCTTGCATATGCACCAACTGCTATTGCTGTGTTAATAGCCGCCCCAATACTAGCAGAACCATTTATGGCATTGCGGCGAGCAGGCATATTGAATACATCAGCAAAAATTTGCATAAATACATCGCTGTTGGATCCGCCTCCAGAAATAATCACTTGCTGCATAGTGCGGCCAAGTTCATTGCACATATTATCCAGATTATTCTTTAGGGTCATGGCGATACCTTCTAGAATAGAACGGTAAAGAAAAGCAAAGTCCATGTGTGCGCCGAATCCAATCATCATACCACGCTTGTATGGTTCCCATGGGTTTGCAAGCCAGTCCAAAACAGTCATCAGGCCATCACAGCCTGGCGGAACACGTTCTGCTTCCTTGTTTAAGTACTCTTCTGGAGAAAGGCCTAAGGATTTTGCATACTGTACGAGCCCGTCCCCTAAAAGATCACGATACCAGCTAACTGTCCACATACCACGTCGGATACCATACCCTTCATACAGCAGCTTTTGTGGGATGGAGGACATGATAGCCCAAAAGGAAACCGGGGATTTTGGTAGCGATTGTCCACCTATAAGCAACGCGATGTATGTACCCAGAGAAACAAGGGCACTAGAATCGTCAATCATACCAGCACCAAGGGCTTCAACCGCTTTATCGCTTGTTGTGCCAACAACAGGCAACCCCTCTGGCAGACCTGTTGCACTTGCAGCACCGGATGTAACATGGCCAAGCACAGTGCCCGGCATTTGTACATCAAACAGCATCTCGCGTGGAATGTTGTATGCTTTTAGTACTTCCGGATCGGTGCTCCAGGTCCAAGTTGTATAGTCGGTGGGCCATTGGCCAAAATAGTTGGCAATGTTGTCGCGGCGTTGGCTTGTTAGGCGATGGCTGATATACCCGGATGTACTGGTTACAAACGCAACATCTGGATTGGTATGCTCATAAGGGCGCGCAACACGGTCATCTTGCCAACTGATAACTGGTGCTGCAAGATCTCCATTTGCTTTCATCAGGACGCGACAGCAACGAATTGAGCCAACGCCAACACCAATAATATCTTCTAGTTTTCCCGGAAAAGCATCCATTGCACGTTTTGATGCAACTTTTAGCGAATCCCAAAGATCGTCTCCGGGATGCTCGACAATGCCGGGGTCGGCCAAATACATTGGCTTTAAATTTTCTATTCCCTCACAAATCAGGTTGCCGTTGAGATCATAAATAACAACTTTTGTACTTTGACTGCCGCCATCGATACCAACAATGTATTTTGTACTCATATGCAAACCAAACTTTCTATTTGTTGTAAAGTATGTACAAACTTAGCGTACCATAAATCCGCCGTCAACTGCGAGGATATGACCATTCACAAACTGCGAAGCTTCGCTTGCAAGGAAAACAGTTGTGCCCATCAGGTCGTGCACATCTCCCCAACGCTCTTCAGCGGTGTGTGCCACAATAAACTTGCTGCGTTCTTCGTTTTCTGCAGAAGTGGCGGCTGCCTTTGTTTTAAAGAAACCAGGAGCAATTCCGTTTACCTGGACATTGAATTGTGCCAGTTCATCGCAATAGGCTTTGGTTAATCCAGCAATACCATGCTTTGAAGCTGCATATGCAGGGGACCATTGCCCGCCCAAGAAGGAATACATTGAGCAAATGTTGATTATCTTTCCGCTGCGTTGCGGAATCATGTGTAATGCACACTCATGGCTCATTTCAAAGGCTGCAGTAAGGTTTATGGCAATCATTGGGTCCCACTCTTCCCGCCCAAAGTCCTTAACATCTTTGCAAATACAAATACCAGCGCAGTTTACAAGAATATCAACAGATCCAAAAGCTTTTACACAAGCATCTACTACTGTTTTTGGAACACCTTTTGTGGTAATATCCGCGTTCATATAAGCAGCTTTTACACCTTCTGCTTCAATCAATGCATTGAAGGAGGGATCGTCCGGCATGATGCTGGGCATGAATACATTTGCGCCGCCTTTGGCAAGCGCAAGGGAAAACGCTTGACCCAAACCAGTGTTACCGCCTGTAACTATTGCGTTCTTACCTTTGAGTGAAAAATAATCCATGCTAAATTGCGTTATCTCCATAACAATTACCTCCATTTTTATTCATTACTCGTTAAATCCGCCTACTGCAGAGCTACTCAAAGCACCTTTTCAGAATATTTTTCATGCAAGAAGGGTGGCTCTTATTTACAAAAGGATTTTACCTTGTGTAAATAAGAGCCACCCTTC
>CAYNCW010000256.1:0-4668 GCA_964395635.1 uncultured Oscillospiraceae bacterium | reverse complement strand
GGGGTTGTTGCCCATACTGGGGTTGTTGCCCATACTGGGGTTGTTGCCCATACTGGGGTTGTTGCCCATACTGTGGTTGTTGCCCATATTGGGGTTGTTGCCCATACTGGGGTTGTTGCCCATATTGATATGGCTGCGAAGCTGCCGTTGGATACGGGGATTGTGGTGGTTGTGGAGACATAGACGGCGCATATTGCATAGCCCCTTGATATTGCATCTGAGGCGGCATAGGTGTAGCTTGATATTGCATCTGAGGCGGCTGGGTCTGATGCTGTGGTGCCGCTTGCTGTGGTTGTTGCGGCGGCGCAAATTGCATAGCCGCCACCGGCTGGTATTGGTGCTGTGGCGGAATAGGTGCAGAATAGTATTGCGGCTGTGCCTCATAGGGATATGGATTCATGATATAGTGTTGATTGGAATAAGCATTGGAGTAAGTTGCCCCGAGGGATTGGAGATAGCCGATTCGGCTGCTGGTGTCGGGGTGGGATGAATGGAGATTGAGCCAGAGCCCCTTTTTCCCGTTGGATGAGCCAAAGCTGTCAAGGACGGCGCATAAAGGATTCCCATAACCAAGCTCAAGGGCAAAACGGTCGGCGCTATATTCGTTTTGACGGCCAGAGTGCAGTACAAGCAGTACCCCTATCTTTGTCCAGCACCACATAAAAAAGGTGAGAACAGTGTTCACAAAGAAACTCGTTATAAACGCACCCACGGCACGCATATTAAGCCCCATAACGACTATTAACATAATCAGATTTACGATAATTCTATAAATTATGAAGATAGCGCTCATCAGAAAATTACCCACCGTGATGAGCAATAACAGATCGGTGTCCTTATTGGCCAGATGTGCAAACTCATGTGCCAGTGTGGCTAGAATTTGCTCATCAGAATAGTGCATAAAGCCTTTTGTGATACAAATTGTCTTTCGCCCTGTTGCAAACGCATTAGGGTCGTCATCGTCACACATGTAAAGTTTAACGCCATCTGATATGGAAGGGTCCTTAGCTTTTGCCTGTGCGTAGACATAATCAAAAAGTGGCATAAGTCGCTGTAAATAATCCTGCCGTTTAATAGTTTTACAGCCGGTTTGAAAGCGCAGTATCCACTCGCCAACGGGCGAAAGCGCAATACACAGCGTCACGGCATATGCCAAGATAGCGATAGCGGCCATTCCCGGCTCGTTAAACCCTCCTAGCAGTGCAACATACATTCCCACGTTCAACACCAGATAGATAATAATCCCTATGTTCTCCTTGCGAATAAGCTTCTTTGCGAAATCCACTATGTACATAAAATCCCCCTTCTATTTCCATGTGGCTTCTCCATTGGGCGGCGCCCGGCGCTTTATAGTTAATGATCACTACCGACCTTTATAGGGAACAAAATAAGGGTGCGTGTCCGGATCCGGCTGTTCTATGCCCATTATTGATGTAATCTCCTCCGGATTAGTCGTATATCCCATTTCTGTATTGACAAAGCGTATCACGAACACAGCCACAGCAAGCATCAGAAAAACACATCCCACCGCCGTCAGCCGTTTTCTGGCTGACCCTTTGCGCTTTTGTGGCTTGACACTGCTTGAAGTGGCGTTATTTTCGGCGGGTTGAGCGGTTTCCACGAGATAATATGCTTGTGTGTATTCTCCGGTTTGCTCATTAAAGTAATAAATGTGGCGCACCATTTTGCCGTCCATCCCGGTTTCTGTTAGTTCCTTGTAAAAATAACCGGGTGTCGCATGGGGTAAATATCCCTCGGGGACTCTGTATGCTGGCATTTTATCTCCTCCGCTTTTGCCCGCAAGCACTTAATGCTTTCCGGGTAGACAAAGTTGTCACACGTTTAATCCCACTTAAAAAAGCTCTTTGTTTTTTCCCACAAGCTCTTTTCCATTTCGTAACTAATTAATTCAATCGACTGACCACAGGCATTCATGCCGGGGAAAAGACCGGGAGGCAGATGGTACACAGTTCCATATTTTTCGCTTGGCGTATATGGGGTAGGAGAAAAACCCAGCACACCCATCGCCCCATTCTTTGCGCTGCGCCACAGCCAGCCCGGGAAACTTTCCTCTTTGCGCTCTTTTACATATACGATTACAGTGCAGCTCCATTCAGGGACTTCATCTTTGTCGCCAAGTTTGGCATCACCACCGGGAGGCAAATCCTCATCCCTATCAAGGTCATCATCAGGCTTATCACCAGGCTTTTCATCAGGTTTATCACTGTCATCCGGCTCATTTCCGCTGTTGTCGCCGTCTGCATCATCACCGTCTCCATCACCGTCTCCAAGGGGAATACCCTCGTTTCCACCCCCGTCGCTTTCAAATATTTTATAGAGTGTCTCCTTGGCTTTAATGTCTATCACCCAACCCAACACGGGATGTGCCTCTAACCTAACGACACAACTCCAATCTGTGTCAAACACCCTGAGCGGTTTTTCAAGATGATGGATTGTTGAGTCAATCATCATATCCATCTTCTGCTGGTCGGTCATATTGTCCAAATCAGCGGCGGTTAAACCCTTTGACGTAATATAGTTAATCAAGCTTTTCCTGGCAGCATATACGGATGTGTCACCGATACTAAAATCTCTGAAATTAATATCCCTTGTAATATGCGCTGTCACAAACGCTTCTGTTTCATTCTGGCTTGTGGTTGTCAGGGTATATTGAGCAGAACGCATAAACCGGTTGAATAAATCTATGACCTTGTATATAAAGGGTGAGGCGTCAACATTGGGGGGAAGTTCAGGCAGTTTTTTCATTTGCTGCTCCAATATGTTTATACACGCCTTTCTAAGCTCAAAGTTATTACCGTACATGTTTATATAATGTTCTAAAAATACCTGCTTGGCCTCCGTGTCATACACATCATAGATGCTATCGTTTATATCGCCCAGTTTAATCATATTTAGCACCATCTCAACCGCCAAATCAGGGGTGACAATGCCCTTTTGAGGTTTTGGTTCAGGTGTCTGGGTGGGTTTAGTGCCGGTATCGCCGGAAGGGCCGTTTGGCTTTGGGTCCGTATTACCCGCCGGAGTATTTGGTCTGTTATCTCCGTCTTTTGTGGGTTCTTTAGGTGGTTCTACCGGCGATTCAACAGTGGTTTTGTTATAAAACGGCTCGGACTTTTTAGCCCCGACCGGTTTTTGAGCTTTGTTAAAATAGTTGTACCAATCCCCCACCTTTTTGACGAGGGAAAATCCTTTATAATCGCCATACAAGCTTATCAGAACCTTCGACTGCATATCTGCACCGACAGCATTAATATCGCCATTATCCAAAAGCTGATAAAAATATATTTGGCAGGCAGACATAACCTGCGGACTTTTGCTGCCCTTTACTAACTCATAAAGGTAATGGTTTGTATTACTCAAAAAGAAGATGCGCTCACCATAACAAGAGAGCAGCCGCCCCTCGATATAGTCAATAATCTGCTCCCGCTCACGGTCAAACCGCAGGATTCGGCCCCACTGCTCGCCCCGGTTAGTTTCTATGTAAACGGTGTCACTTCCAAATTCCGTTTCGCCCATATCCACGGCAACAACGGGCGTTTCGCTGCCGCTTAGAAAAAGGATTGTTTCAGTTTCATCATCGTTAACGCGGACATATTCCCAGTCCTTGCCGGGATTTTTGCTGTCTTCGGGGCCGCAAAGGGCATAAATCCCACTTTGGGTGAGAGAAACATTATAAAACACCTGTCCGCTGCCGCCGAGGTTTTTGATACTGCCCAGTTTGCCACCCTTCATAAGGTTAAGGACACCGTCTGCCGCATAGAGCTTCCCGCCGTAAGCGACCGCCAGATTTTCCGGCTTATTCTTTTCGAGCCTATATCCTCGTCCTACCGTTGCCGATATATCGGTAAAAACAAGCGTATCGCCCATCACATTTAAGTTAGCCACAGCGAAATCGGTGAGGGCAATCCCCTCTTTCATGCCGGATGTTATGGCGCATAAAATGCCGCCATTTTCAGCATCGGCATAAAACAGCCACTTCCCTTGTTCGGCGTAAAATCCACCTAGAATACGCTGTTCCGGGGTGTTACCCACAAGGTTGTTCCCGCTGGTATCAGATGTGATTGTATTTGGCTCCCCTATATATTCAGATACGGCGGCAAACACCGCCATCATAGGTAAGGTAAGCATAATTACTAAACCAAAGGCGATAAGCCTGTGTATTACGCTCTTTGTTGACTGCTTTATGAAGATCTGCATAAGGGTTCCTCCCGCATCAAAGATTTATTCATATGCAATCCGATACTATTAAAGCGTATTTTAGCATAGCAACCGCCTTTTCTCATATTGACTGGTTTATAATTCGCATGGATTATCTTACAATTCAAACAGGATTAGAACATTGTCCATATGAATTATAAATTTGTGCATATGATTCAGTAAAAGAACGTACCTTGTCTCCTCTCTAAATAGAAAATAGCCATCCGATTGTTCAGACGGCTTGGCGGGTAAGTGACAGTGTGCTGTCAGGGTTTGGCGCAGACACAGTTTCAATAACAATCTCTTGACGAATATAGGCGAACCCCCTGTGTTTTTAAGGCTTCTTGGAGTTGTTCCTATTATAACACCCGCATAGCCATACGCATCAAACGAGCTGATAAAATCGCCTTTCTTGCGCTTTACCTCAAACTGGCTGCGGATTTTCCGTGA
>CAYNCW010000255.1:0-4673 GCA_964395635.1 uncultured Oscillospiraceae bacterium | reverse complement strand
TTCAAGGGATAATAACTACACAAGTAAGAATAAGGTTGGAGGTGTAACATTTTGGAAGAAAAAGCGTTAAAGACCCAAAATGACCTAGATGAATTTGTATTGGTGAACATTTACGAGAGAATTGTCATGGATAGTGTTATGGAAATGATATCCTTTATGGACGATATGTGTAGCTGTCCCAAATGTGTGTCGGATGCGTGTGCGTTGGTGCTCAATCAGATGACCCCGTGTTACGTGACCACCCGAAAGGGCCAGTTGCTCTCCAAGTTACCCCAGATGAAGATGGAAAACCAGATTGATATTTCGGTTATGGTAGTAAAGGCCCTTCGATTGGTGAAGGAATCCCCAAGGCACTAAAGGTGGTTGAATTGCCTGCAAAACAACTGTATGCAAAGGGACAGAGAACCAGCGATGGGGCTCTGTTTTTTGTTTGGTATTGGTATACCCATACTAAAACGGGCTGATGCAGCACTCTCGGTTAAGAGGGTGGTGCATCAGCCCGTTTTGTATAGACTATCGCCTTATTGTATGGGTTTAGGATTTAGACATCGAAGGCGTTGTGGATGGCGATAACTGCTTTGTCGCTGAACTCTTTGTCGATGAGAACAGAGATTTTGATTTCGCTGGTGGAGATCATATGGATGTTGATGTTGGCTTCCGAGAGGGCCTCAAACATTTTGGCGGCTACGCCGGGGTGGGTTTCCATACCGGCACCCACGATGGATACCTTGGAGATGTTGTTGTCGGCGACGATTTCGGAAAATCCAAGGGATTCTTTAAGTTCGTTGAGGACTTCTAAAGCCAGGGCTCTGTCGTCCTTGCCTACGGTAAAGGTAATGTCCTTGGTGCCGTCACGGCCGATGGACTGAAGGATGATGTCTACATTGATCTTTACGCTGGCCAGCAGGGAAAATACCTTGAAGGCAATACCCGGCTTATCCGGTACCCCTACGATGGATATACGGGCTACGTTATCGTCTTTTGCCACACCTTTAATGAGCATTTTTTCCATTTTAGCGACCTCCTTGATTATGGTTCCGGGTTTATTCTCCAAACTGGAAAGCACCTCCAGGCGCACATTGTATTTCTTGGCCATTTCCACCGAGCGGTTTTGCAGTACCTGAGCACCCAAGGTGGCCAGTTCCAGCATTTCGTCGTAGGAAATTGCTTCAAGCTTGTGGGCGGTTTTTACGATGCGGGGATCTGCGGTGTAAACACCGTCCACATCGGTGTAGATTTGGCAGCGGTCTGCTTTTAGGGCAGCGGCCAGAGCCACTGCGCTGGTGTCGGATCCGCCACGGCCCAGGGTGGTGATGTCATCGTAGCGGTTGATGCCTTGGAAGCCGGTGACGATAACGATGTTTTTCTTATCCAGCTCGTTTTCCAGCCGTTCGGTGTCGATACGGCGGATACGGGCACGCCCGTGGTTGGAGTCGGTGTGAAAGCCTGCCTGCCAGCCGGTAAGGCTTTTGGCTTTGCCCCCCAGCTTTTTAATAGCCATGGCCAGCAGTGCGGCGCTGATTTGTTCACCGGTGGTGAGCAGAGCGTCCATCTCTCTGCGGGAAGGTGTTTCGGTGATTTCCTGGGCTTTTTCGATAAGGTCGTCGGTGGTGTCGCCTTGGGCAGAAACCACCACCACAACGTCGTTGCCTTGTTGGGCGGTTTCGGTGACAATGCGGGCAACATTAAACAGCCGCTCCGTGTCCTTTACCGAGGTGCCGCCAAATTTCTGTACAATTAAGCTCATTCCATTTCCCCCGTCGTATAAAATATAAGTAGGATTGGTGCAAAACAGTATTAATCCCGCATGGTCATAACACCGTTGTTGTCTATAGAAAGTATATGCAATTGCCAGGCGCTCAGCCCCATACGGTCCAGGCAGTCTCTGGTTTTTTGTTCAAAGTCCAGAACAGCGTCGTTGACAATAGACATTAAGGTGGAACCGGCACCGCTGATATAGGAGGCGTAGGCACCGTTTTGATAGCACATTTCCATCACCTGGCTGGCGCCGGGAATCAGGCTGAGCCGGTATGGCTGGTGGAGACGATCGTCTGCGCCAATGCGCAGGTTTTCGTATTTGCCGGAGTAGAGGGATACTGCCATCAGGGCGGATCGGCTGAGGTTGAACCGGGCATCGGTGTGGGGCAGTGTGGCGGGGAGTGCGTCCCTGGCCACCGAGGTTTTTAGCTCGAAATCCGGGATGATGGCTGCGAATTTCAGCTGGGGCTGAACCTCTTGCTTTACATAATACACCTTGCCGTTGTCCAGCACCGCGGTGACCAGCCCGCCGATTAAGGCGGGGGTGGAGTTGTCCGGGTGCCCTTCCATGGTGGCGGCGATGTCGATGATTTCGTCCTGGCTTAGGGGGTTGCCCATCATTTCGTTGGCCCCCACCAGCCCGCCGATGATACAGGCGGAGCTGCTGCCCAGCCCCCGGGTGAGGGGGATGTGGTTGATCTGCTCAATCTCTACCCCCGGCAGCTTTTTGCCACACATGTCGTAGAGGAATTGTACTGTACGGTAGACCAGGTTGGTTTGGTCGGTGGGGATATTGGTGTTGTCCCGGGAGCGAATGCTGATCCGATCGGATTCCTGGAGGTAAACATAGTTGTACATGCTCACCGCAAGCCCCAAGCTATCGAAACCGGAACCGATATTGGCGCTGGTTGCGGGGATTCTGACTTTTATCAAAGGGGATTGCTCCTTTCCCATAGGCCTGGGCAACTGCCAGGCGGGGTTTGGGGATTGGTTGTGACTATTCAAAGGCCTTATCAGGCAGTGCTTTTGCACCCACCGGGGTTAACAATACCCAGAATGCCGGTGGGCACAGGGTTGGCTGTTAATAGTCCAGCTTGCGGATGGTGGACAACACCTGTGCCCCCACTTTGGTGAGCTCCGCCAGCTTTTCTTCCAGCACCCCTTCGGCAAGAGGGCCTGTGAGGAATGCGGATTCATGGGTGGGCTGGCTGCTGCGCGCCAAGGGCTGCACCGAGCCGAAGCAGTGGGTGATCTGCTGGTTGGTAACACCGGTGAGGCGCACATAGAAGGCGGCCTCTTGCTGTTTGTGGTCTGCCAGATTGTTGCCGTCTGAATCGGTCCAGCGCAGACTTTGGATGGTGCCGGTGGCCTTTACACAGTCGATAACATCGGCAACCACTGCCGATGCGGTGGGGAGCTTGCCGGCTCCTTTGCCGTAGAACACCACGTCCCCGGTAGCATCTCCCCGCACCAGCACGGCGTTGAACACATCGTCCACTCCTGCAAGCTGGCTATCCCGGGAGATAAAGGCCGGGCTGACCATGGCATAAACCTTGCCGTCCGGGGTTTTGTGGGCCTGGCCGATGAGCTTGATGACACAGTCGGCAGCCTCGGCGTAGTGGACATCCTCTTTGGTGATATTGGTGATGCCCTGGGTGGGCACATTGTCGGGGTAGACATGGGAGCCAAAGGCCAGGGAGGAGAGGATGCAGATTTTGCGGCAGGCATCGTGGCCTTCCACATCTGCGGCGGGGTTGGCTTCGGCATAGCCCAGCTGTTGCGCCAGCTTTAGGGCATCCTCAAAGGCCATGCCCTCCTGGAACATTTTGGTGAGGATAAAGTTGGTGGTGCCGTTGAGGATACCGGCGATTTCCCCGATATCGTTGGCAGCCAGACATTGGTGTAGCGGGCGGATGATGGGAATACCGCCGCCTACGCTGGCTTCAAACAGAAAGTTTACGTTGTGCTTTGCGGCGATATCCAAAAGCTCGGCGCCTTTGGCAGCCACCATCTCTTTGTTGGAGGTGACGGCGCTTTTGCCTGCTTGCAGGGCGGACTTTACAAAGTCGTAGGCGGGGTGCACACCCCCCATAACCTCCACCACCACCTGGATATCCGGGTCATTTAAAATATCGGCGTAGTCCTTGGTGAACTTATCCTTGTGGGGGCTATGGGGAAACTCCCGCAGGTCCAGTATACGTTTTACGGCAATTTCTTTGCCGGTTTTTTTGGCAATAGAGGCAGCGTTTTTGTCCAGCACTTCCACAACGCCGGAACCCACAACGCCATGCCCCAATACAGCGATAGAGATCATTTGCTTCAAACCCTTCTTATTCAGTAATCAGTCGGTAGACAGTAGGCGTATATGCACAATGCCCTCCAGCTGGGCAAGGCTTTTTACAACCTGGTTGATATGTTGCTGCATACTGTCGCACCGCAGAGATATGGATACGGGAGCCACACCGTCCACCGGTATGTTTTGGTTGATGGTGAGGATATTGCCGCCGTGGCTGCTGATAGCGGACAGCAGGGAGGAGAGCACCCCCGGCTCGTCGGAAAGCTCGGCGTAGATGGTGGCCAGTTGGCGGGTATTGTGGTTGGTGTAGGTAAACACCGAATCTTTGTATTTGTAAAAGGCGCTGCGGGAGATTCCCGCCATTCGCGTTGCTTCCGAAAGATTGCGGGCTTTGCCTTGCGCCAAAAGTTGCTTGGCTTGTATCACCTTTAAAAGGGCTTCGGGAAGTACCTTGACCTCCACCAGCAGGTATTGGGCATCGTCTTTCACGTGAGTCCACCTCCTAGATACGATTGTATTTACATACGATACAATATAACATTCTAAGCAAAGAAGCTCAAAGCGTGTATAAGGTGGTTTACTCGTATATTTTGTCATATTTCCGGAAAAATGCAAATTA
>CAYNCW010000254.1:0-4685 GCA_964395635.1 uncultured Oscillospiraceae bacterium | reverse complement strand
AAATAAAGAATATGAAATTAATAAAGATTATCTAACGTGTACACTTGACCGTACTACTGCATGGATTGAAAATTGCGATACAAAAACATCCATTATTTTAGGTGGGATAGGGGTTATCCTTGGTATAATGTTAGGGTCAGACTATGTTAGCAAGATAGCCGCAATATTTAAGTACATGATTAACAATATAGGCTTTTGGACGGGACTACATGTCGTTTTAAGTGTCATCTCTATATGCAGTATTGTGACAGGTTCGTTGTTTCTGCTGTTGGTTCTTATTGGTAAAACTGATACACGAGGGATTGATGATAAAGGAATTAGCGACGAATCTCTTATTTTCTTTTCTTCAATTGCAAAACAAAAAACACTTCAAAGCTATAAATCAAAGCTAATGGAATGTTCTGGAGATAATTGGATAGATGAAATTGTATCACAGATATATATTTGTTCCATTATTTGTGACAAGAAGTTTCAAAACTATAAGAAAGGGCTTGCTTTATCGGCAGTAGGGTTTGTTTTGTTTGCTACTTTAATGATAATCGGTGTTATAGTACAATAAGAACTTATGGTATTACCGTTACCAATTTTTTTCTTTTATCGCTTGAGTACATTTTGAGTACGATATTTTTGCTAAATAAAAAATACCTATATAAAAAACGAAAATATGAACCATAACACAAGGAAAAACAACAGAAAAGCCCCAACACAAAGTCCCATGAGAAGAGTGGGAGTAAAAACCAAAGCCCAGAAAACCTTGTAAAATCAAGGTTTTCTGGGCTTTTTTATATCCGGCGATAACACTTTGATAACAGTTTTTACAGAGGTAATATAACTTTAACTGTTTAATGGGTGGTGTCACCCCATAGTATTTGGCCTTGCTGATGAACTCTCAGCAGGGCTTTTTATATTTTACTAGATTTCAATGCAGTACTATTTTCTGTTTAAAGACAGTGGTTCCACTTAAAGTAATACTTGCCATCTAGCGCAATATAACCGCTGCTGTGAAAAGGTCTGCTATATCAATTGTTGCCATCCCAGATATATAAAGTAGAGAATATAAACATGTAGCGGGTAAAACACATAAAAAAAGTATTTTGAGAATATCCCGCTGGCTCCTCGCTGTCCGTTGTATAACAGAATGGGGATAATAGCTGCCACCATCCATAATTGAATAGAGCCAAAGCCCATGAGGATGCTACACAATGCCACCGAGACAAGCACATATACCGCTGCCATCAGCAGCCTATTGTGCCGAAGGTAATAAAACACCAAACAAATAACAGGCAGCAAAAACAGCCCTTCCACCAGCAGTGTGCTTACCAGTAAAAGTAAGAACTTGACTACATCCAACGCATGTACACCATTTTTACGCATCTGTTCAATGGTTAATATGATGGCTGCACTTACTGCCAGAGACAAAAAGATATCCATGGGTATGGGTTCTTTAAACACTCTGCTAAGCACAGTGTTCACTGCCAGCATACCCAAGCCCCACCCAAACAACCTGCCCACATACTTGGAAGGGTTGCGGGTATGTATCAGCCCTTGTGTCATTAAATAGGCAAATACCGGTGCTACCAGACGCCCCAGTATGGTAAACCATATAGGGAAATGTGGGTGAAAAAAGTAATACACATGGTCCAAAACCATAAAAAAGGCCATGATACCCTTTAGCCAAAATCCATTTATCAACCCTCGATGTGTCATGCCAATCCCCCCAATAAAACAGTTTATGGGTATCATATCACAAGGCAAGGGGTGCTGTCCAATTCTGTATGATCCTGCCAGCAAACGCACATACTAATTGACAAGCTTAGCTTTGTGACATACAATAAAAAGTGCCTGATGGAAAAATGAACACTAGGAGGCAAATGATGACTGACTATACAGTGCCTTTATCTGAGGTCAAGCAAGAATTGGGTGAAGAGCTCAAAAAGGGATTGACTACAGAAGAAGCCCGGCTTCGATTGGAGCGGGATGGGGAAAACAAGCTTATAGGAAAAAAACAAAAAGGATTTTTTACTAAGTTTTTACTGCAACTAAAAGATGTAATGGTTATTATAATAATTATAGCAGCTGTTATATCCTTTGTCATAGCCTTAATGGAGCCGGAAGGGGAATTTATCGACTCTATTATTATCATGGGCATTGTGGTATTTAACGCAGTTCTAGGGGTTGTTCAAGAAAACAAAGCCGAAAAGGCTCTTGAAGCCTTGCAGAATATGTCGGCACCTACGGCAAAGGTGCTGCGGGATGGGGCAGTCGGCACCATACCCTCTAGTCAGCTGGTTCAGGGAGATATTGTATTGCTGGAAGCCGGAGATATGATTCCCGCTGATCTGCGGCTGCTTGAAAGCGCCAGCTTAAAGTGTGAAGAATCTGCCCTTACCGGAGAAAGCGTACCGGTGGAAAAAGATGCCCAGGCTCAGGTGCGAAAGGATGCGCCCCTAGGGGACCGATTCAACATGGCCTATTCTGGATGTTCGGTTACCTATGGCAGGGCAGTTGCTCTGGTTACCGCAACTGGCATGAACACCGAGATGGGTAAGATTGCTGGACTTTTGGAGCAGAGTACAAGTGAAATGACTCCGTTACAGAAAAAGCTGGCACAGCTGGGTAAATATCTGGGAATCCTGGCGCTGGTTATCTGTGCGGTTATCTTTGCTGTAGGGATGTACCAGGGGATGCATCTCATGGAGATATTTATGACATCGGTATCCCTGGCGGTGGCTGCCATACCGGAAGGTCTCACCATGGTGGTTACAGTGGTGCTTGCTATGGGTGTGCAGCGGATGGTAAAGAAAAACGCCATCATTCGCCGGCTTCCCGCGGTAGAAACACTGGGCAGTGCATCGGTTATCTGCTCGGATAAAACCGGTACCTTAACCCAAAACCGCATGACAGTACAAAAAATTTGGGCGGTAGGCAGCGATGTGGAGCAGATGTCCACTTCTGTTAGCGAAGCTGCTATGCATGTGTTGCGACTGGGGAGTATCTGCAATGATGGTCGGGTAGAGATGGTGGATGGGGAGCGCAAAGATATTGGAGACCCCACCGAAACCGCAATAGTGGCGGCAGCAATGGAAAACGGGCTGCTTAAGTCCCAGCTGGACCAGCAGTACACCCGTATTGCTGAGTTGCCCTTTGATTCCGACCGCAAGCTGATGACCACAGTCAACCAGGTAGGAGACAAGATTGTAGCAGTGGTAAAGGGTGGCTTTGACGTACTGCTTCCCAGATGTGTGGATGCAGATATGGAAATGGCCCAGGCTGTCAATCTGGAAATGGGTCAGCAAGCATTGCGTGTGTTGGCGGTTGCCTGCCGGGAGCTACGCAAAGAGCCCAAAAATCCAACCAGCGAAGATCTGGAAAAGGATTTGACCTTTGTAGGCCTTATTGGCATGATAGATCCCCCCCGGGAAGAATCCCGTCAGGCTGTGGAGATCTGCAAGGCAGCAGGGATTAAAACGGTAATGATAACCGGTGACCATGTGGTAACCGCAAGTGCCATTGCCCGCAACCTTGGTATTCTGGGGGAAAACGACAGTGCAATTAGCGGTGCTGAGCTGCAAAATATGTCCAGCGAGGAACTTGCAGAAAACATTCAGCACTACGCCGTGTATGCTCGGGTAAGCCCTGAGGATAAAATTCGTATTGTACAAGCCTGGAAGTCTTCCGGCGCAGTGGTTTCTATGACCGGTGACGGGGTAAATGATGCCCCAGCATTAAAGGCTGCGGATATTGGCTGTGCCATGGGTATTACCGGAACCGATGTAGCCAAAGGCGCAGCGGATATGGTGCTAACCGACGACAATTTCTCCACTATTGTAGAAGCTGTCCGGGAAGGCCGGGGAATTTACGACAACATCCGCAAGACCATCCAGTTTTTGCTGGGGTCCAATCTGGGTGAAGTGTTTACAGTGTTTTTTGCTATGATATTTGGCTGGGGTGCACCACTTTTGGCCATTCATCTTTTGTTGGTGAACGTGGTAACCGATGCATTACCGGCGCTGGCTCTGGGTGTGGAACCGGTGGACAGAGAGATTATGAAGCGCCCCCCCTTGCCAAAGGATCAAAATATCTTTGCAGGTGGTCTTGCTATTGTTATTGTGCTTCAAGGGTTTATGGTGAGTATATTGACATTGATCGGCTACTATCTTGGCCAGAATGTCGCCCTTTCTGCCTATTTTGCCCCCAGCCACGAAATAGGCATGACCATGGCATTTTTGGTGTTGTCTTTGTCCCAATTAACACAGGCTATGAACTGCCGAAGCAAAGAGTCTCTCTTTAAAATAGGATTCTTCACCAACAAAACCATGATACGCGGTGCGCTGGTATCTATTTTGGTGGTGCTCATCATTTGTTTGGTTCCGCCAATCGAAGCCATGTTCCGTATTGTAGACATTTCTATGTATCACTGGATTTGGGTTGTTTGTTTGAGCATAGCACCCTTGGTTATCACCGAGATTGTAAAGGGATTTCTATCTATTAAAAAAAGAATGGTGTAGCGGGACAGGCGAATATGCTAAAAAAGGTGCTGTATTTTTGAAGCCGGTATCGACACAAATTCGGTTGACAAAACCATGCTTTTGTGATATCGTATATGATGCCGCAAGAGAATAGTAGCATCTTCGAGGCGTAGCTCAGTTTGGTAGAGTGCTACGTTCGGGACGTAGAAGCCGCAG